>CAZIDB010000058.1:0-14046 GCA_964537965.1 uncultured Melioribacter sp.
CATCTTCGTTACCCGGCTCTGCATATACAATATCAAGACTAAACCCTTCTTCATTTACGTCTCTGCCGCCAATTGGATAAATATTTTTTAATTGTAATTTCCATGCCGGATCTGTTGAACGTAAATTTGAAGGTTTAACAAGTTTGAGCACCAACCTTTTAGCGGTTGTAGTATCATTTCCAATTAATTCACCGTAGTATTCATCATCTTCCTTATAATTCGTCTGATCAGATCCTTCAGTTATATAGGCAACAGCTATCGCATCCGTTTCCTGGATTTGAGTTTTGAAAGTAATATAACCAGCATAACGATTGTATGTATAATCGGTTCCTTCCTGAAGTCTTACAAATCTATCAACAACAACCCGACCGGGAATAGGTTTAACATCTTCACTTCTAAGACTGTCCTCATAACTTAAATTATCTTTTGTTCTTTTTTCTAATTTTATATAAGCATTGACCTGCCTTTCAGTTGCTCTGTCTCTTTGTCCTGTTTTTGATTTCCAAACCTCAAGATCCTTAATCATATATCTGGTTTCTATCTCTGGTATAGCTGTTCGATAGTATTTGTTAAATAAATTTAGTACAGTATCTGCGTAAACTGAATCAACAAAATAGTGATTGGTTGAGTAATTATATGCGTGAAGTTCAAACTCGTTGGAAGTAGAGCCGCCACTTATTGATACTTCTTTTACTTCACCTTTTTTCTGGGAAGCAAGAGCGGTTAAATTTAACGGACCCAACTGAAATTGTGCTTTTACACCAAACAAAGCCTCACTACCGCCAACCAAAGATGAAGTCTGAAGGGAAACGTTACCGGCTTCAACGCTTTGTACAATTTCATCTTCATAACCTTTGTACTTTATTTTCAACTGGTTTTCATATTCAAATGTACGCTCGGTATTCCAGTCGGCACCAATAGTAAGCTTATCCCCAATAGTACCGTTTACGTTTATTTGCACCTGTTGTTTAAAGTCCGGTTCATTCCTTGTATTACCGGTTAAAGAAGCGGTAACACCTTCAGTTGTTTCACTCCTCCAGGCGCCATGAATATCTACTGCACCACCAATTCTTAAATTAATTACAGGCGGACCGAAAATGCTAAGGAAGCCGGCGCTTGGCAATGGAATTTCTATGTTTGTTATGTCGGAAATTAATTCACTCAAGTCTTTCTTGCCGGATTTCAGTTCATACTTATAAGCTTCCTTTTCCCAAAGATCACGCTGGTTTGCTTTAATCTTCGCCTGTATAAATTCATCAATAGGAATTCTGATAAGAATTTTTGTTTCTTCATTAGCAATCTTCTCTT
Source organism: uncultured Melioribacter sp. (assembly GCA_964537965.1). Taxonomy (GTDB): domain Bacteria; phylum Bacteroidota; class Ignavibacteria; order Ignavibacteriales; family SURF-24; genus SURF-24. The sequence continues at coordinate 1,309 of CAZIDB010000058.1, forward strand.
TCACTTCAACAAAATTTCCTGTTGAATCCAACGTTATAGTTCTTGTATAATATGCCTGCGAAGGATTAGCAAAGAACTTGGATTTTTTCTTGAGTCTGAACTCAGTATAAACAGGGTCTTTTCTTTGGTAATGAAATTGTTCCATACGGGCAGTAGAATCCCAGAAGAGAGTATCTGCTTTAAGAGTGGAATCCTGCTTGATTTTTGCAAGAGCAGAATCGCTTAATAGAATTTTCGAAGTATCGGATGAATCTATTGATAGAGAATCATTTAGTCTCTTAGGTAATACAGAATCCGGCGCAAACGGTATATTAAAGCCGGTTATTTTAGATTTGTCAGGCGTTAAATTTTTTGCAGGAGGTAAAGTAAGTGGTGAACCGGAAGGATTGTCTTCACCATTTTCCAAACCAGGCACTTTACCGTGTGGATTTAAGAAATTACTATTCTGGATGTAATTAAGGCAGCTTAAAAACAGATAAGAATCATTTACCTGGTTAATATGATTGGTAAATCCTATTGAGAGAAAACCGTATACAGTAATAAATACGATTGCACAAAGTTGTGCACTCTCACGGAGAACTTTTAATAATCTCGCTTTAATTCTTTGAACCCGACCAATTGTTAAACACTGTAGACTTTATTCGCTTTAGTTCTCCAATTTTGTTTGAAAAATTATTTATTTCACAAGAGAATATCAAATTTTTTTTGGGGTAAAAAAATATGAATTAAAAAAAATAATTATCACGTGAAGAGAACAGATTTATTAATTAAGAGATATCGTCGCTATGAGTATATTCAAATAATACGTCAACAACATTACTGTTTTCAAGGATAACACTGCTTAGCCTGTTACCGCTGTAAGCGCCGGTATCAATATAAATTCCGTTTGATTTTTTATCCATTCTTACTTCTGGCTGCTTTGTGTGCCCTACAACCTGAAGCTTATTAATATTCAAAAGCGTATCTCTGTTCCATAGTATTCCAGAATCATCATTAATCTTGTTTAATAAAAAACTACTTAACAGTTCTTTATCACTCATCATTTCTGGTGTAAATATCTTATTGTAGCTGCTGGAAATTCCGGCATGAGAAATAAAGCAATCAGGCAAATCAAAGAACAACGGAAATGTTTTAATGTAATCAAGATGAAAATTCATTTCATCAATATGCTGAGAATAAGAAATCAAAGTAGTTTCATTTCCATTATAGCTCCAGCTTTTTGCAAATATGCTGGATTGATTTTTAAAATAATCATAGAACATATAATCATGGTTGCCGGGTGTACATTTAATTCCATTGCTTATAAAAAAATCCACCACTTCGTAGCAATAATTTCCCCTGTCAACAAGATCTCCAACACAATAAATTTCAATTGATGGATACTTCCTCTTTATCTTATTATAAAGATCCTTTAAAGTATTAAAGCACCCGTGTACATCACCAATTACTGCAACCATAATCAGATTTTAAAATTCTCCTTTGCAAAAATCTCAAGCGATTCCCTGAAAGAAGGATGCGCAATATTTATAAGCGCTTTTGCTCTTTCTCTTATTGATTTGCCGTAAAGATGCGCAACGCCATATTCAGTTACAATATAATGAACATCGGCGCGTGAAGTTACTACGCCTGCACTTGGTTTTAATGCGGGTACAATCCGGGAAATTTTAAAGTCTTTTGTTGTGGAAGGTAATGCAATTATTGGTTTTCCACCTTCAGACCTGGCAGCCCCTCTTATAAAGTCAACCTGCCCGCCAAAGCCGCTAAAAAATTTGGTTCCTATTGAGTCTGAACAAACCTGTCCAGTAAGGTCAACTTCAATAGCAGAATTAATTGCAACCATCTTTCTGTTCTTCGAGATAACGAAAGGATCATTAACATATTCTTGCGGATGAAATTCCGCAATAGGATTGTTATCAATAAAATCAAAGCTCTTCTTTGTCCCTAAAATAAAACCTGCAATAATCTTTCCGGGATGCAGAGTTTTCTTTTCATTATTAACAATACCCGAATCAATAAGTTCGATTATTCCATCAGAAAACATTTCTGTGTGAATGCCAAGGTCCCGTTTATCTTTCAGGTATTTTAAAACCGAATCCGGAATTGCGCCAATACCCATCTGTAAAGTGGAACCATCTTCTATCAATTCTGCAATTTGTCTACCAATCTGGTTATAGATTTCAAGCATATCGGGAGTAACATCCGGGTCAACCTGCGGGAGTTCCTGCATCGGTTCATCATATTCAACTATATATTTAAGTTTATTAACATGAATAAAACTATCTCCAAGGGTTCTGGGCATACAATTATTAACCTGGGCAATAATAATATTGGATTTTTCAGCCGGTGTTTTAATAGTACCAACATCAATTCCGTAACTGCAAAAACCATGTTCATCCGGCGGAGATATATTTATTAATGCAATATCAGAATTAATAATTCCATTCTTGAATAACAGGGGTACTTCGGATAAAAATATCGGAACGAAATCGGCCCTGCCTTCATTAACCGCTTTGCGTGTATTAGCACCTATAAAGAATGCCGTGTGACGAAAATGCTTTTCCATACCTGGCTGAACATACGGAAGAGGTCCAACTGTAAGAATATGATAAAGATTAATATCTTCCAATTCATCTTTACGTCTTACCATTGCCCGTATCAATTCCATTGGAGCAGCGCAGCCAGGTTGTACAACAACATTATTACCGGACTTTAATATTTTTAGCGCTTCATCCGATGAAACAATTTTTGACTGGTAATTATTTAACCAAGCAGCCGTTTTACTTTTAACAGGACCAACTTTATCCATTAACATAAAAATATTCGTCCTATTTTAGTTTGTAGAAAAAATTCTTAATCGTCTGTATTCAAGACCAAATACTTCCGCTATCTGTTCGTTTGAGCAAAAACCGTTATAAGTACAAACACCTTTTGCAAGACCCGGATCATGTAACAAAGCATTACCAAGCCCATTATCAGCAATATTCATTAAGTATTCAATTGAAGCATTTGTTAATCCAAAACTTGCAGTGCGCGGAACCAAGGCAGGTAAATTGGGTATACAATAATGAATTACATCGTGCTGAACAAAAATGGGATCTGATATTGTAGTCGGATGGCTTGTTGCAACACATCCACCCTGGTCAATCGAGACATCAACAATAACAGCACCCTTCTTCATGGTTTTTACCATTTCTTCAGTAACAACATGCGGAGTCTTCTCGCCACGAATAAGAATAGCACCGATAAGAACATCTGCAAATTTAACTCCTCTTGCAACTGTTAATGGATTTGCAACAACAGTTGTTACCTGCTTGTTAAAAAGAAAATCTATATTCTTTAACCTGTTAACATCTTTATCAAGCATAATTACATGAGCGCCTCTTCCCAAAGCGGATCTTGCAGCATTTCTACCTACAACACCGGCACCAAGTATAACAACAGCAGAAGGAGCAACACCGGTAATTCCACCCATTAAAATACCACGGCTTACACTTAATCTTGACTGGAGATATCTTTCACCGACTTCTACAGCAATCTGACCTGCTATTTCGCTCATGGTTTGAAGAACATTTAAATTTTCATCCTTCTCAACAAGTTCATAGCTTATAGAAGTTATTTTTTTATCAAGCAGCGTATCAACTATTTTTTTCTTTTGAATCTCAAGGTGATGGAATGCAAAAACTATTTGCTCTTCCTGAAGAAGTTCAACTTCACTTTCTGATATCGGGTGTATTTTAGTAATTAATTCAGAACGCTGGTAGACTTCTTCTCCATGATAAACAATACTGGCTCCGAATCGCCTGTATTCTTCATCAGAAAAATGACTGCCGACACCCGCGCCACTTTCAATAAATACACTATGCCCGGATTTTACAAGGGCATCCACTCCGGCCGGGGCTAATGCCACTCTTTTTTCTTCCAAACGGTTCTCTTTGGGAATTCCTATTCTCATTGTAAATCTGATTTGGTTTTAAAATTTTTTTTGTAGTGTAAATTAAAAAGAAAAGGGTTTATTAGCAATTTCATTTTCTTTTTGAATCCTTTGCTAAATTTATTTGTTAGAGATATAAATTAAAGACCGATGACAATTTGTTTCGGAAATCTAAAAAACGTTTAAATCATAAACTTCAACAAATGTCGTTGATGTTTTAAACTAAATAAGATATATTCACTTATTAAAATTCTTCTTATCAGGGCAGTACAAAGAGGGACTTCGTTTTACTAATGAACAAAGTTGAAACTGACACTTTGGGAAAATTAATATGTTTTCATTGCGGAGATTATTGCTCCGATGATTCGATTAATATCGGTGAAAAAATATTTTGCTGTAACGGCTGCAAAACGGTTTATGAATTACTTGATAACAATAAACTGTGCAACTATTACACTTTAAACGATAAACCCGGAATTTCACCCTCCGCTAAAAGCAATAATGGCAAATTTGATTTCCTAGATAGTGCTAATCTTAAAAAAGAATTAATTGATTTTACCGATGGTGAAATTTCAACTGTTACTTTCTTCATTCCTCAAATACATTGCAGTTCTTGTATCTGGCTGCTAGAAAATCTTTATAAAATTAACAACGGAATTAAATATTCCCGTGTAAATTTTCTTGAAAAAAAATTATCAGTTAAATTCAAAGAGAGCGAAACAACCTTAAAAACAATTGTTGAGTTACTGTCCTCACTTGGTTATGAGCCATTGCTTGACCTCGCAAATTCAGGTAAGAAAAAAAATGAAGGCGTAAATAAAAAATTATATTACAAGATTGGTGTTGCGGGATTTGCCTTTGGAAACATTATGCTTTTAAGTTTCCCGGAGTATCTATCTTTCATTAATAAGGTTGATCCTTTTCTTAATAAAGTGTTTGGCTTTCTAATAATCCTTCTCTCGCTTCCGGTTTTCTTTTACAGCAGCTCAGATTATTTCAAATCGGCTTTTGGCGGACTGAAAGAAAAAGTTTTAAACATTGACGTACCTATATCGCTTGGTATTGCAATCCAGTTTATAAGAAGTTTGTACGAAATAACAACCGGCGCCGGTTCCGGTTATATGGATTCTATGAGCGGACTTGTTTTCTTTTTGCTGATTGGAAAATTATTTCAGACAAAAACTTACGACTTATTAAACTTTGAACGCGATTATAAATCGTTTTTTCCACTATCGGTTACAACAAGAAAAGCAGGAAAAGAAACTTCAATTCCTGTTGCAAATCTGCAAACCGGGGATAAATTCTTAGTCAGAAATAATGAATTGATTCCTGCTGATTCATATCTGTTAAACGGGATTGGTTTTATCGATTATAGTTTCGTTACAGGTGAATCGCGACCAATTGAAAAAAAGCCGGGTGAAATTATATATGCAGGCGGTAAACAGACAGGAACAGCAATTGAGCTTGAGGTAATCAAAAAGGTATCTCAGAGCTATATTACCCAGCTTTGGAATGATCACTTCAACAAAAAAACAGAAAAGAAAACTTTTTCACATAGAAGTGATGTTATAGCTAAATATTTCACATCCGGAATTCTGATTATTTCTATGATTGCATTTATATACTGGATACAAATAAGCCTCTTACAGGCAGTAAATATTGTTACCGCAATATTAATAGTAGCATGTCCCTGCGCATTTGCATTGTCAATTCCATTCACCTTTGGAAATACAATGAGAATATTTGGAAGGAATAAATTTTATCTCCGGAATATTTTTCTTGTTGAGAAATTAGCTAAAATAAACTCAATTATTTTTGATAAGACCGGAACGATAACTAAACCTGAATCTTCAAGAATTCATTTTGAAGGTAACCCACTTTCCAAAGATGAAAGCTTGATTGTTAAATCCCTTGTAAGAAATTCGTCTCATCCGTTAAGCAGAATAATTTATGATTATCTGCCTGAAGGAAATCATTTTGAAGTGAAATCTTTCAGTGAAATAATCGGGCAGGGACTTGAAGGAACTATTAATAATAATTCAGTTAAACTTGGTTCCGGTTCATTCGTAAATTCTTTATCTAAAATTGAAGAAGCGAGTTTAGCCAAACAGAAAAAATCGTTTGATACAACAGTTTATTTATCAATCAATAATGTGCTGAAAGGAAGTTACAGGTTTTCAAATCTGTACAGGGATGAATTAAAAGATGTTATTTCTTCGTTAAAGAATTATGAAATATCGGTTCTATCTGGCGATAATGATAACGAAAAGAACATCCTGATTTCATATTTCGGGGATTCTGCGGAATTAAAATTCTTCCAGACTCCTTCTGATAAACTTGATTTCGTAAGAGGACAGCAGGAGAAAGGTAAAAGCATATTGATGATAGGTGACGGTCTTAATGATGCGGGTGCACTAAAAGCAAGTGATGCCGGCATTTCAATTACTGAAAACACTAATAATTTTACACCTGCCAGCGATGCAATACTTGATGCCGCTTCGTTTGGCAAACTCGGCAAATTCATTGAATTCAGTAAAACAAATATTAAAATAATCAGTACAAGTTTTGTCTTATCGGTTTCTTACAATGTTATTGGTTTATACTTTGCTGTTACAGGTAAACTTACTCCATTAATTGCAGCTATACTTATGCCTGTTAGTTCTATCTCTGTTGTTTTATTTGCAACAGTTGCTACTGCCCTGTTTGCTAAAAGACGAGGACTTATATAAAATGTACGTAATGGTAATACTTATGTTTTTCAGTCTGCTTGTTGCAGGTGGTTTTTTAGTCGCATTTATCTGGGCAGTAAAACATAATCAGTTTAAGGATACATATACTCCTTCGGTCAGAATTTTATTCGATGAAGATAAATCGGATTCAGATAAGAAAGGAAAACAACAGTTAAATAAATAATTCATTATAAAATCTGCAGGGTTCTATGGAAGTGGAAAAATTCAGTTACGATAACAAGATTGTCCGCAATTTCGCAATGGCTACGTTACTTTGGGGCGTAGTCGGAATGCTTGTCGGCTTGTTTATTGCCTGTCAATTGTTTTTACCGCAGTTAAATTTTGGTATTCCCTACTTAACATTTGGAAGGCTGCGACCTTTACATACCAACGCAGTAATCTTCGCTTTTGTGGGTAATGCAATTTTTACAGGATTATATTATTCGCTTCAACGGCTTTGCAAAGCAAGAATGTACAGCGACATTCTTAGTAAAATAAACTTCTGGGGATGGCAATTTATTATTGTTCTCGCAGCAATTTCATTACCGGCAGGATTAACAACATCTAAGGAGTATGCCGAACTTGAATGGCCGATTGATATTGCTATTACAATAGTTTGGGTCGTCTTTGGATTAAATATGCTTGGCACAATTATAAAACGCCGCGAAGAGCATATGTATGTTGCAATCTGGTTTTATATATCCGGTTGGATAACTGTTGCTGTTCTTCATATTGTTAATTCTCTTGAAGTTCCTGCTACACTCTTAAAGAGTTACTCACTTTATGCCGGTGTGCAGGATGCATTGGTACAGTGGTGGTACGGACACAATGCTGTAGCTTTCTTTCTTACCACACCATTTCTTGGCCTGATGTATTACTTCCTGCCAAAAGCTGCCAACAGACCTGTTTACTCTTACAGGCTTTCAATTCTACACTTCTGGACATTAATATTTATTTACATCTGGGCGGGCCCTCATCATCTGTTATATACTTCATTACCTGACTGGGCACAATCCCTTGGAACTGTATTTTCAATTATGTTAATTGCTCCTTCCTGGGGTGGAATGATTAATGGTTTGTTAACCTTACGTGGTGCATGGGATAAAGTCCGCGAAGACCCCATTCTTAAATTCATGGTTGTTGCAGTAACTGCTTATGGTATGGCAACACTTGAAGGACCAATGCTTGCATTGAAAAATGTTAACGCTCAGTTTCATTATACAAACTGGATTATCGGTCACGTTCATATTGGTGCTTTGGGCTGGAACGGATTTCTGACATTCGGAATGCTGTACTGGCTTGTGCCAAGACTTTACAATACAAAACTTCATTCTGTAAAAGCAGCCAATCTTCACTTCTGGCTTGGTACGTTAGGAATGGTATTCTATGTCCTTTCACTTTACTGGGCAGCGGTAACAGAATCATTAATGTGGAAACAATTTACTCCGCTCGGAATTCTACAGTATCCGAATTTTCTTGAATCAGTTACACAGATTATCCCGATGTATATCATTCGTGCGGTCGGCGGTACTTTATATATCACTGGAATTTGTGTCGGTATCTACAATCTCTTAAAAACTGCAAAGCAAGGTAAAATTGAATTTAATGAAACAGCAGAGGCCCCGGCGCTTTTACATATTCAAAAGGAAAAAGGTCACCGGTGGTTAGAAAGCAAACCAATTCAATTTACTGTTTTAGCTACCATTGCAATATTAATCGGTGGTATAATTGAATTTATCCCGACTTTTCTTATTCAATCAAATGTGCCAACAATATCAAGTGTTAAACCATTAACTGCATTGGAACTTCATGGCAGAGATATTTATCAACGTGAGGGATGTGTAAATTGTCATTCACAAATGATAAGACCATTCAGATCTGAAACCGAAAGATATGGTGAATACTCCAAGGCTGGAGAATTTGTTTATGATCATCCATTTCTTTGGGGTTCAAGAAGAATCGGACCGGATTTACATCGCGAAGGTGGAAAATATTCTGATGTATGGCACTATTATCATATGCTGGGACCTACAACAATGTCGCCGGGATCAATAATGCCGCCGTATCCATGGCTTTATTCACAAACAATTAATACTGCTGAAACAGAAGCAAAGATAAATGCTTTAAGAAGTATCGGAGTTCCTTATCCCAAAGGATATGAAAAAGCTGCGAATGCCGAATTGATGCTACAGGCAGAAAAAATCTCAAAAGGATTACTAAAGCAAGGTGCAGTTGTTAACCATGATAAAGAAATCATAGCATTGATTGCTTATCTCCAAAGACTTGGAACAGATATTAAAGCCGGCGTACAAAATCAGGAGAGATGAAATGTTATCAAAGTTTTTATCAAGTATTGACGGAATCTGGATTTATCCGGTAATCTCGCTTTTAATTTTTATTGGTTTATTTATTCTAATTGTAATAAGACTACTCAGAACCGATAAAAAATTACTTAACAGGTTAGCGCATCTTCCTTTTGAAAATGAAACTAATGAAAAACCTAATTCAGGAATGTGAATTATGAAAGGCTTTTTTATAATAACAATTGCTGCAATAAACAACGGATTATTAGTTGCCCAAACTGCAACACCTGCAACAGATGAATTTAACCTTAAAGGTTATATTGAAACAGCAATAATACTCTTTGCTGTCTTTCTTGCAATAGGCTCATGGTTTGTTTTAAGTTTTGCAACGGACAAAGAAAAGGAAAAGAAATTCTATGGCGCAATAATATTCGGTTTGAATTGGATAAAAAATAGAATAAGCGGTTTAGCGCCTTTGGAAAAAGAAAATGAATTAATGATGAAAGAAAATTATGACGGTATAAAAGAACTTAATAACAGTATTCCGCCATGGTTTAATATTTTATTTTACGGTACAATCATCTTTGCGCTAATTTATATGTTTGATTTTCATGTACTTAAAACCAGTCCTTTGCAGGAAGATGAATTCAAATCTGAAGTAACCGCTGCCAATTACGAAAAAGAACTTCTGATAAAAAGTGGTAAGCTGTTAACTGAAGCCACTGTAATTCAACTAAAAGATATTGGCACATTAAGCAGTGGTAAGGAGACTTTTATTTCGAAATGCTCTGTTTGCCATGGAAGACTTGGTGAAGGATTAGTTGGACCGAATCTGACTGATAACTTCTGGATACATGGAAATTCTATTCAGAATGTTTTTAAAGTAATTCGTGTTGGTGTTCCGGCAAAAGGAATGATAAGCTGGGAGAGCCAGTTAAGCCCTCAGCAAATTCAGGAAGTTGCAAGTTATGTATTAAGCTTGCAAGGCACTAATCCACCAAATGGTAAGAAACCGGAAGGACAGGAAATTATAAGCGGATCAGATTCACTAAAGGTTACTATTTAACAGAATCTAATGGAAGAAACTTTACAAAAACCAAAAGATGTTTTTCGTGATTCACTTGGAATTATTGACAAAAAAGGAAAACGTAAATGGATATTTCCTAAAAAACCAAAGGGAAGCCTGCATAAATCGAGAGTTATAGTCAGTTGGATTTTGTTTACTTTTCTTTTTGTAACTCCGTTTATAAAAATTGAAAATGAACCAATATTTCTTTTCGATGTATTTGAAAGAAAATTTATTATACTTGGAGCAATATTCGGTCCGCATGATTTTTACATTCTTCTGCTGGGTATGATTACACTTGTGGTTTTTATACTGCTATTTACTGCTGTTTACGGAAGAGTATTCTGCGGCTGGATTTGTCCGCAAACAGTTTTTATGGAAATGGTTTTCCGGAAAGTGGAATACTGGATTGAAGGAGATTCAAAACAGCAGCAATTACTAAAAAAATCACCATGGACATTTGAAAAGATAATAAAGAAATTTTCCAAGCACTTTATTTTTTTCACAATATCAGTCATCATTGCAAATGTACTTATCGCATGGCTAATCGGAGTTGATAAATTATACCTTGTAATTACACAATCTCCTTCCGTACATTTTGCTGGTTTTATCGCAATGCTATCCTTCTCTTTCATATTCTATGGAATCTTTTCATGGTTCAGAGAGTATGCCTGCATCTATGTTTGTCCTTACGGAAGACTACAGGGTGTTTTACTTGATGCAAATTCAATAGTGATTGCTTATGATTTTATTCGTGGTGAACCGAGAGGAAAAATAAAAAAGAATGAGCAGCAGAAATTTGGTGATTGTATTAATTGTAACCAATGCGTTGAAGTTTGCCCCACTGGAATTGATATAAGAAACGGAACACAGTTGGAATGCATCAACTGTACTGCCTGTATAGATGCTTGTAACTTTGTAATGGAAAAGGTGAACAGACCAAAAGGTTTAATCAGATATGCATCCTTAAACCAGATTAAGGAACGAATAAAATTTAAGATCACTCCAAGGATGATCGGATATTCTATTGTTCTTTTTGTATTGCTATCCGTTCTGTCATTTCTTGCATTAACAAGAACTGACATTGATGTAAATATTTTGCGTACACCGGGATTGCTTTCGCAGGAACAGGCGGATAACAAAATCAGTAATCTTTTTGATATAAAGATTACAAATAAAACCTTCAGGGATTTACCGGTTTCAATTATAATAAAAAACGGTAATGGCGAAATAAAAATTATTGGCGGTGGAATTATAGCTAAGGGACAACAAATAACAGAAACAAAATTTCTTCTGGTTATGGAAGAAGAAGAAATTAAATCAACTATCTCCAACATAGTGTTGGAAGTGTATGCAGGAGATAAATTAATCAAAGAAATCCAAACCACGTTCATTGGTAAAATAGAAGAAGAGGAAGATTAAATGATCAAGATGAACTGGGGTAAAGGAATTGCGGCTGTTTATATTTTCTTTGTTGTAATTATTCTTGGATTTGTATTCTATTTCATGAACCAGGATGTTGATTTAGTTACTCACAAATATTATGACGAAGAAATAAAATACCAGGAACAGATTGAAAGAATGAAGAGAACAAATGAACTTGAGGAGAAACCGAAAATAGAAGTTGAGAACCAGACTTTGAAACTTGTCTTTCCAAAGATGTTACTTGAAAAGCAAATTAGCGGAACAATAAATTTTTACAGGCCCGCAGATAAAAGCAGAGATTTTACAATCAACATTAACTTAGATAAAAATGGAACGCAGCAAATTACACCGGGAAAGCTTAACACAGGTTTGTGGAAAATAAAAGTACTCTGGATTTCAGATGGACTTGAATATTATAATGAACAAATCATAAATATTTAGGATGAAAAAAATCTAATGGAAATTCTTTCAGCATTTATAATTGGTTTAGTTGGAAGTTTGCACTGCATCGGAATGTGCGGACCAATCGCACTTGCTCTTCCGTCATCTCAGCAAAATAAATTTAAGTTTGTGCTTGGAAGAGTTCTTTATAATGTCGGAAGAATAATTTCTTATGCTTTAATGGGTGCTTTCTTCGGATTGATTGGTAGTAAGATTGCTTTGTTCGGATTCCAGCAAACTCTTTCTCTTGCAATTGGAATATTGCTTTTACTTTACGTCATAATCCCAAAGTCATTGATTCATAAGCTTCCGCGAATTAAACTGGTAGATAATTTTACTTCGGTTATTAAAAAATCGTTTACATCATTATGGAGAAAAGATTCTCTAAGTTCATTATTATTAATTGGAATTCTAAATGGTTTTCTTCCCTGCGGATTAGTTTATGTAGCAATTGCCGGTGCAGCAGCTACAGGCACAATCCAACACGGTGCACTGTTTATGATTTTGTTTGGATTAGGAACTTTACCTATGATGACGATAATAGCCTTGCTTGGGAATTTTATCACTCTGCAATTAAGAAGAAGACTTACAAAACTAATCCCTGTCTTTATTGCTTTGCTTGCTATTATTTTTATTTTACGCGGATTGAATTTAGGTATCAAATATATTTCACCAAAACTCTCAATTAAAAGTGCTGCCGTAACGCAGCACGACTGCTGTAAATAATCAACTGGGAATTGGAAATTTGAAACTGGAAATTGAAATTAGTAAATGAGAATTAGAAAATTAATTTTACAAACGCGATATAATTAAATGTAGAGACGGGATATATCCCGTCTCTAC
>CAZIDB010000058.1:14146-23407 GCA_964537965.1 uncultured Melioribacter sp.
AATTTTACAAACGCGATATAATTAAATGTAGAGACGGGATATATCCCGTCTCTACAACAGATAGCATTATTTTCTTGTTCATTAATGACTATTATTGCATGTATATGATTAGGCATAATAATAAATGAATCTAACTCAACCATTTCGAAGTGTTTATGAATTGATTTTAGATTTTCTTTAACTATCAGACCAATTTCATTTAAAAAAATTTTATCATTTCTTATTTCCCCGAACCAATTAATGTGATTCTTAGTTGCAATTGTAATATAATACCACCAGGGTTTAGAATAATCCCACTCTATTAACCTGTTAGATTCAATTCGAAATTTGTTTTTATACAAACTCATAAAATCATTTATTTGTACCCTGCTTTCTCCAATTCTTTAATTGATTTAAATGGAAACGGCGGATTGAGATGTTTACCAACAAACTTGTATATCTTCATCCTTGTCTCCTTTGCAAGCTTAGTATCGATACGGTCAAAACTGTGTCCACCCGGTGCGTCTTTAAAAATTTCATATTCAAATTCTTTATCAGCAGCTTTTAATGCTTTAATTAGATTCTCCACTTCTAAAACGTTCACATCGTCATCATTTGTATTTGTATGAATCAGCAGTGGAGTCTCAAGTTTATCTGCATAATTAACCGGAGAACGTTTCCTGTATTCCTGCACATCTTCAGTAACAGTTTTACCAATATGATAATCTGCTGCAAATTCTTTTTGGTATTCTGCTCCCCAATAGCCCATTCGTGCGACAAGATCACTCACCGGAACTCCGGCAAAACATACTTTATAATCTTTAGGATGTTGAAATATATCCATCAAAGCAATTAAACCACCATGACTCCAGCCCATAATTCCGCATCTGTTTCCGTCAACACAATCATAATTTTCAACCATCCAGTTACGCGCTGCAAAATTATCTTCAACTTCTAATCCACCATAATCAATTTTCTTATAAAAACCCTCACCGTACCCTGTGCTGCCCCTGTATTCTGGTGCAGCTACAATGTAACCTTGCCCCATTAACTCCCTTATAATATGAGTATGATAAGTTGTAAAATCAGCATGGACTCCACCGTGTGGTAGAATAATAAGCGGGTATTTTTTGTCTCTGTCAATCGTTTTAGGAATAAACACATAGCACCAGAATTTCAACGGGTTGTTCGCACCCATAGCAGTTTTGTTTTTAATGTTTGCTGCAGGTGGACCGACAATAAAAACTTTATCGATATCTGCCACATCACCAACCTTGTTGTACCAAAGTATGTCGTCAGCAGCTTTCTCTAATTGATCTAACCGATGGTTAAGGAATTCAAATTTTTTCTCTAATTCATCAAGAAGATTTGCATCTTGTTTTTCCTGGCAGGAAGAGATATTATTAAAATAGAAAAACAAAACTAGTACCGGAATCATTCTGTTTAGCATATTGAACCTCCCAAAAAATTCAGGAATTTCCTTTGGTATCAAACTCATAGAGTAAGATACGATTATAATATTAGCGCAGTGTTTAGATATAAAGAAAAACTGAAGAACTATTTACTTGAATTAAATTCTTCTATAGCCTTCTTTTCCAAATCCTCTTTCATTTCCTTTGGTAGGATAACCGTCTCATAGTACTTTCCATCTTTCCCCTTTTCATTCGGTGCAGATAGGAATAAACCATTAGTACCATTTACTAACCTGAATCCTTTGATAACAACTCTGTCATTAGTTTCGATATCAAAGAAAGCTGCGGTTTTAGAATCACTCTTTAACGGATTCATACGAACAATTTTCATTAGAACCTCCCTATGAATAATCGAACAGTTATAAAATAATTTATTGAAAATGTAAAAACAATAAATTTCTATACAGGATCGGAAGAAAATTGGACGGCAACCGCTAACTACCTTTCATTCTCTTTAATAAAGATAAACATATCTCTTCCTTTAGAAATAAAATTCTTCCCTTTACCTTCAGTTGATATTTCCCAGTAATAAGTTACAACTGCCATTCTCCCTTCATTATAAATCTGAACTAAGTGACCACTTTCTTTCCAGTAATTTATTTTAAAAGTTTCGATAAAAGATTTCCATCCTTCAATACATTCTTTCTTCCCTTTCCGTAATTCTCTTCTGCCCGGTTCAAACACAACAATATTGTCATGGAAATATTTTTCCAGTTCGCCAACATCACTTCTTATTGTCCAGGATTCATTTAAATGATTTAAGGTTGATAAAATTTCCAGCTTAATTTTCGCTTCATTCATAATTAAACTTCTTAGTAATCTTTTATAGGATTTTTTTAATATCGGAAAAAGATTGCTAAATTTTTCCCGCGAATGATAATCCACTTATAAATGATTGCAACCGGCATCAGCGATTGTTTGGTTTTCGAATAGAAATAAAATGATTTTAAATGAGACAATTTTTGTCACATTTGGCATTTATCTTGTGCCCGTTAAGCGAATAAGAGATATCAATTATGCAATTAACCATGACCGGCGAATATGCCCTGAGGGCAATGTTATATATTTGTTCCAAATCCAAGGGAACAATCTTCCAGATCTCCGACATATCTTCGACAAATGATATCCCTGAAAATTTTCTTCGAAAAATTATACCTCATCTAAATAAATCCGGTATACTCCAATCCCAGCGTGGAATTGGCGGTGGTATAAGTCTAATGAAATCTGCAGAAAAAATTACACCGCTTGATATAATTGAATCAGTTGAAGGTGAGATCGGATTAAACAAATGTTTGATAAGCTCTGATTTCTGTTCCAATAAAAAATGTTGCCCGGTTCACGTAATATGGGCCAATGCCCAAAAGAAATTAAAAGAAATGCTGGCTGCAAAAACAATGGCACAGCTTGCAGATGAAAACAAAATAAAATATAGATCAATTAATTCACATTAAAGGAGATACTCTTTATGGATGCTGTTCTCTTAGCCAGGTTTCAGTTTGCTATGACCGTAGGCTTCCATTTCCTTTTTCCGCCTTTATCCATAGGCTTAGCATGGATACTTGTAATTGTTGAAGCGCTTGGCTGGAAAAAGAAAAATGAATTCTATGTTTCAATAGGTAAATTTTTCGGTAAAATACTTGCCTTAATTTTTGCTGTTGGCGTTGCTACTGGTATTGTAATGGAATTTCAATTCGGCACAAACTGGGCTGAATATTCAAAATTTGTTGGAGATATTTTTGGAGCGCCATTGGCAGCAGAAGGTGTTTTTGCGTTTTTTCTTGAATCGACTTTCCTTGGTCTTTATATCTTTGGAAGAGAGCGCGTTTCCAAAGGTGTTCATTTCTTCTCGATATTAATGGTTGCCGTCGGTGCAACAATATCTGCATTCTGGATTCTTGTCGCAAATTCATGGCAGCAAACTCCTGCAGGATTTGTCATCAGAAACGGCAGAGCGGAATTAACAAATTTTTGGGAAGCTGTTTTTAATCCTTCAACTCTTGTGCGTTTCTTTCATACTTTTGACGCTGCTTTAATAAGCGGCGCTTTCCTTATGGCAGGTGTGTCAGCTATATTAATTCTTAAAAACAAAGAAGTTGAAACAGCAAAAAAATCTATGAAGGTTGCTGTTATATTCGGCTTAATTGTTTCCCTTATGGAAGTTTTCCCATTTGGGCACGAACATGGCAGACAAGTGGCACAAACACAGCCGGAAAAATTTGCAGCGCTGCAGGGTTTATATACATCGCAAACAGGAGCACCGGTTGCACTGTTCGCATTTCCAACAAATCATCCGCCGGAACTTAAAGCTAAGATTGAAATTCCCGGTGTGTTAAGCTGGCTTGCATTTGGAGATTTTAATGCAAAAGTAAAAGGCATTAATGAGTTTCCAAAAGATGAAATACCACCATTGTTTTTAACCTTTGTATCTTATCATAATATGGTAATCCTGGGAATGTACTTCATCTTTATAATGGCACTTTCACTGTTTCTAATCAGAAAAAACAAACTTTGGGAGAAAAAGAAAGTTTTGAAACTACTTGCCTGGTCAATACCATTACCGCTTATTGCCTGCCAGTTAGGTTGGATTGCGGCAGAAGTCGGGCGTCAGCCATGGATTGTATATAAATTAATGAAAACCAGAGACGCTGTTTCAGTTACTGTTGGTGCTGGTGAACTTTTATTTTCGATTATACTTTTCGGATTGATCTATATTCTTCTCTTATCTGTTTTTCTTTTCTTGTTGAGACGAAAAATAAATCATGGACCTGATCCAATAAAAGGAAAGGAGGTGTTAGCATAATGGACTTAAATATAATCTGGTTTTTATTATTCATGGTACTAATAATTGGTTATGCTGTATTAGATGGTTTTGATCTTGGTGTAGGTGTACTTCATCTTTTTACTAAAGATGAAAATGAAAAAAGAATTAATCTGAATGCAATTGGTCCAATCTGGGATGGAAATGAAGTATGGCTTTTAACCGGTGGTGGAGCTCTGTTTGCTGCATTCCCAATTGTGTATGCTACAATATTCAGTGGTTTTTATATCGCATTTATGCTTTTACTAACTGCGCTAATCTTCAGGGCAGTTTCTTTTGAGTTTAGAAAATACACAGAAACTCCTCAGAATAAAAAATACTGGGATTTCACTTTTGCAATCGGCAGTCTCCTTCCTGCATTGCTTTACGGTGTTGCAGTAGGAAATATTTTAAGAGGTTTACCGGTTGAAATTGTCGACGGAAAAATTAGTGCTTCGATATCATTCTTAGGTCTGTTAAATCCATACTCGATTCTTGTCGGATTAATTAGCCTTGTACTTTTCACAATGCATGGCGCTATTTATATGACTATGAAATGTGATGGTTTACAACGTGATAAAATGATTAGATGGATTAACAAAACCTGGATTGTATTAGTAACTCTTTACCTTGTAGCAACTATTGCCTCATTCTTTGAAGCATTTTATCTTTTCACCGGGATATTAAAGAATCCGATTTTCTGGATACTCTTTATATCGCTTTTCGCTTCAATCATTTATATTCCAATCGCAGTAAAAGCTAACAGGTATGGGAGAGCATTTTTAGCATCATCTGTTACAATTACAACTATGATTGGATTAACAGCATTGAGCCTGTTCCCGAAATTAGTTCCGTCAAGCATTAACCTTGCAAACAGCTTAACAATTTACAATGCCTCTTCTTCTGAGAAAACATTATTTACAATGCTTATTATCGCACTTATTGGTGTACCAATAGTAGTAATATATACGATTGTAATTTACAGAATTTTCAGAGGGAAGGTTATAATTACACCGGATAGTTATTAATACATTTCAACCATTTTAGCGAGGTACAATTTAACATTGTGCCTCGCTTATTGTTTATTATTCAATATCTGCAAAAGCAACTGTATAATTTTTTCCGTAAATCTTAGCGCACTTTGGACAGGTAGTAAAATAGAAATAATATTTCTTAACCTTCTTTCCTTTCCCTTCAACAAATTTATCCATCACTTTAATCCATTTGGGAACAGCATTGTAAGGCCCATCGAATACTTTACTAAGATATGTACCTGATAATTTAACATTCTTCGCTTCGGGAACATCCTTTGTTACAGTTAAATAGATTTCAGATTTCCACGGTGAAGGATCATAAGCAAGCATAATAAATTCTTCATTTGGCGGCGCGGCATTTTCCTTCTGGATTTTTTCCCACATCCGTGTTATTACTTTTCCCATGTTTAGTGGAATATGAAAAATCTGTTTTACTTCATCCTGGATAAATAACTTTTCATTCCATACATGTTCTTTCTCATCCCAAGGTTCAGGATTAAACTTTGGGCAGCAAGGTTCATTTGGATTTTTTTGTTGATTCATTTTAACTCCATCAGATTTATTTGTGAAAAATATTAATCTTTTTTCATTGCGATAGCTTTTAATTTTGCCGGCATAAGTTCAATTGCATAACGAAAAGCAGTGCGAGGCATAATTTTCTTTTTGCTAATCACATAATCAAAAACCTCTTCCTGGTTAAGTCTGCTTGCCTCTTTTAATAACCAGCCGTACCCTTTTTGTACCATATCATCCTTATCCTGAATAAGCATATCGGAAATCTCAAAAACATCTTTTAAGAACTTACCTTTTTTAGCCGTAATAATTAATGAAACTGCCGATGCTCTTTTCATCCACCGGTTGTTTGATTTTGCCCAGCTTTTTATTTCATCTAAACATCTGGGATATTTTTCAATCATACCACCAACGCTATGATTACAGAACCCATCGCATTTAGCCCAGTTGTTAATATACTTCTCAATCCATTTCCTGAATAACGGCAAATCGTCCAAGGTAAATTCATCAATTAAATTCGGCACCCACCAGGAAACAATGAAAGCCTCCTCACAATAGTCCGATTTGTAAAGCTCTTCACACAATTTAAATATCTTATCTTTTCCTAAACCTTCAACTTCCTTCCAATACTTCTTTGCAATTTTACCTACGGTTCCTGTTTTAACACCATAGAAAGTAACTTCTTCTTTGAAGAATCTTTGAAAACTCTGATGTGTTTTAACATCGGAATTTTTCTTTAATTCCTCTCGGATTTTAAGAATAGTTTTATTCATTAGTTTCACCTGAAATTTCTATTAATATGAATTAAGAAATCAAGAAAGAAGAAATTAAATAAAGCAGAGTATTAACTTAAAATATACCACCAACCTGTTAAAGTCAGGAATGAAATAATAATTCCAATTCCAACAAGCATAGATGAGAGTTCTTTATTCAGATTATATTCGGAAGCAACAATTGCAGCGGTAATCATTGGTGGCATAGCCGCTTCAAAGATTGTTATTTGAAAACTCAAATCCTTCTGAACAAAAAGTGAATAAAGAAAAAACAAAAACAACGGAGCAAGGATCAGTTTGAATGACAATCCTGCAACAATGTCTAACTTATGATCATAAAATTTTGTAAAGCGGAGTTGATACCCAACCGATAATAAAGCAATGGGAGCAAGAATATTTCCAAGCTTTTCAAGCACGGTTATCATAACCGGCGGATAATCAACCGGTAATAAAATCAGAGCAATCATAAGAGCAAGGAAAGGTGGAAAGGTTAAAATCCGCTTAACTAAATATTTTCCGGAAGTTTTTGTACCACTATAAAATGAAGCTACCACTATACCGAATGTTGAAAGCACAAGAAAAGAACCAAGCTGATCAATCATTAATCCAATTGGAATTCCTTCCTTACCGAAGAACACTTCAATCATAGGCAGGCCAACAAAGGAAGTATTGCCAAGACCGCACACAAGAATAATGCAGGCAGTTGTTTCTCTTGTCCAGTTAAGTCTTTTACCCAGCCATCTGAAAATTCTGAAAGCTAAATTAAATGTTACCCATGCCATTGAAACAGGAACAATTATCTGCCAGTTCAAATTAAGGTTATGAATATACAGCAGCGTTAACGCCGGCAAAGAAATATAAATTATAAAGCCATTAAGAACAGCGGGAGTATGTTCCGGCAATAATTTGAATCTTCTGAAAACTATTCCCAGTATAAAGCAGATTCCAAGCAAAAGAAAATTAGCCATTACAACATAACCAATGAATGAATGCTGCTAAAATAAGGAAATCACTTTGAACAATGAACATTGAAAAAGATACTTGACTCGTCAACCTCTTCGGTAATCACTGTAATATCTTCTATGTTGAAAGTAAGCTTATTAAAATGTTCGGCATCCATTGTTGTAGCGGTAAAGCCATCTTTACAGACAATTATTCCATTTCCGGTTTTACTATAATCAATTTCACCTAAAAGACCGGCATTTGATTGCATTTTAAACCATTCAAGGCGGTCATTCCATATTTTATCTGAATAACTTGAAAAGAAAACTGCCCCACCCGGTTTTGTAATCCGGACGCATTCAAGAATAAGTTCTTTTTGATTAACATGAAAAGCTGATATTCCATTCTGAATGCATAATACTTTATCAAATGAGTGATTTGGGAATGCAAATTTAGCAGCATTCATTTGGATAAAGCAGCAGTTTGAAAAATCGGAACACAATTCTTTTCCAAGCATCAAACTGTTTAATGAAATATCAATTCCTGCAACACTTTTTACTTTTAAGGATAGTTCTGGAAAGATTCTTCCATAGCCGCAACCTAATTCCAATACAATATCATCCCTGCTAACTTTCTGCAGCACATAATTCAATTCAGCTTCCAGGTACTGCTTAATTCTGGTTGGAGCAATTTCATAAACCTGTTTCAATCTTCCTGATGAAAGTTTGTCGGCATAATAATTTTTCATCAACTTTATTCAATAGTTTTATTTTAATTCAACTTACTCAAATTTTCTTTTTCAAAATCAAGCAGCCATTTCTTTCTCCACAATCCACCGCCGTAACCGGTAAGATGCCCATCTTCGCCAATTACTCTGTGGCAGGGAATAATAATCGCAATTCTGTTTTGCCCGTTTGCGTTTGCGACTGCTCTTATTGCTTCAGGCTTGTTAACCGAGGCTGCCTGTGTTTTATATGATCGTGTTGTACCATAAGGTATTTTCTGCAATTCATTCCAAACAATGTTCTGAAATTGTGAACCCGGAGTCACTAAAGGAAGATCAAATATTTTTCTATTGCCTGTAAAATATTCGTCAATTTGCTTTTTCAGATTAATTAATAGCGAATTAGAACCCTGGATAATTGAAGCACCCAACAACCTTGATATAGTTTTTAATTCTGTCTCAAGCATTTTCCTGTCGGTAAATTCAAATAAACAAATTCCTTCATCTGTTGCTCCGGCAAACATTGGTCCAAGTGGTGTTTCAATCCTCATTACATTAATCACTTTTTTATCTTTTGAAATTAAGGGTGAAGTTCCGAGGATCATTTTGAATGAATCATTAAATCCGCTTAACGATTCATAACCCGAATCGAGAGCAGCAGAAATTATTTTTTCACCGTTTTGAATTTGTTTGAATGCATTGTTAATGCGAAGCATTCGCTGATAACTGTGAAAAGTAATTCCGTGATTTTTCTTGAACCATCTTCTCAGTTTATTTGGTTCAACTCCCTTTGAGCGTAAATGAAAATCCTTTAGCCTTGCTGCCGGGTTTTCATCTATTTCCTTTAAAATATTTTGAATCCATTCAGGTGTTTCACCCGGTTTATTTAAAGGAGTACATACTTTACAGGGACGGTAACCATGCATAATTGCTTCTTTACTTGTCCTGAAAAAAATTGTGTTTTCCTTTTTTGGTTTTCTTGCAGTACATGTCGGGCGACAAAATATTCCGGTTGTTTTAATTCCGG
>CAZIDB010000059.1:0-6342 GCA_964537965.1 uncultured Melioribacter sp.
AAACAGCCTGGTTAGCAACAACAACAGGACCAGGATACTGAGGATCTGCAAGACCAATTGTAACAATTTGATTAACGTTTGGTATAGGTTGATCAAACTGCATTGTACAGGTAGCACCATTCGTCCATACTGGACTTGTAGTATTACCACCTATCTGAATCTGAGCGCCGCTGAAATCCAAAGTACGAACGCCACCACCTAAATCAATTGTACCGTTGGTTAATGTTGCCTGACCGTTTACATTAATTGCACCAGTAGCAGTAAGAGCACCTAAATCTAACAAACCATTGGAAACTACTAAAGTACGAATTCCAAATTCAGCTACGGTTGCATTTCCAAATGTAACTTTACCAGATCCGGAAACTGTTAAAGTACCACTAACTGTAACATCAGAAGTACCGATAACAGCGTCACCGTCTAAAACACTATTAAATATAATATCGCCTGCATCGTTAGCAGTAATATTTCTTACTGTAACCTGAACGCCGGCAGTAGCAACAGTACCAACCTCAATTGAAGCACTGTTATTTGTTCTGTTATTTATAATATCATATGTAGCGCCCATAGCAATGTTACCGTTACCTAAACGGATATCACCACCGACACCACCTTGAGAAGTTACACTGCCGTTAAATGTATGAGCACCGGTAACGGAAGCGAAATTAATTTCATTGTGTCCGTCAATACCATTAGCTGTTGAGTTATTCAGAAGAGCACCGGTTGTTAAACCACCGGCAATAAGTGACGTACTTCTGATATTACCAACGTTTGTGTTTGTCGTACCCGCAGGATTTGTAATTGCGACAGATGAACTATTTGTAATTGCTAAGGTCAGAAGTGAACCAGCATTCTGATCAAATATAATTTCACCGTTTGAGTTTGCTGTACCATTTGTTGTTGTATTGTTTACACCAACTGTACCGCTAACACTATTTACAACTGCACCAGTTTGAACTTGAGCAGTTGGTTCAGAAAACTGTATAATAGCATTATTATTATTACCAGGATCGTTTGAACTACCGGAGAAGCTGGCATTGTTTGTTACACTACCAGTAATATCTACGGTTGGTGATCCACCGGGTAAATTATTAAAAACAATTCTTTTCAAATTAGTAATAACAGTAGAATTATTAAATGCTGTAACAGCGCCGTTCATCAAAACATTGCCACCAACAATAATATCATCTACAACTGCAACATCATAATTAATTAAACCAAGACCGCTCTGTGTTAAACTTGTTGATTGCTGTGTAGCATTACCACCAAGAGTAATGATACCGGTACTTCCGTTAGCACCTAAAACAGCACCAACAACACCAGTTAAGTTATTTACAGTAACTGTAGCAGAGCCATTTAATGTAACATTACCAATGTTACCAGTATTTCCAGCAGTTACCTGAGCGCTACCATTTGATGTAAGACTACCAATAACATTAATTGAAGCAGGAATATTTAAACCGCCTGCACCGCTACCACTGGTAACAACATTCGGTAAGTCATCATCTGCAGCATCACCGGCAATTGTTGTAGCAGCACCACCGGATAATGTAAATGCTAAAGTACCATCGATAATTGATCCGTCAATAAGATGTGCAAGTCCAGCACTTACAAGAGTAAGAGTATGACTATTTAAATCTGCACCTTCATCTAAATTAAGAATACCATTAATTGTTCTATCCTGATCGAGAGCTAAATTAAGAGCACCAGTTGTAGATAGAGTAGTAAGATCTCTAGCTACTCCTGTAGCTGTTGGGAATTCAAATCCAGGATAAAGAGTATAACCGGCAGCAGTAGCTACGTTTTCATAAAGAAAATCATAACTGTTTGCAGAAGCATATTGCAACTGACCGGTTGTTATTTGACATAATTCAGTACGGTAAACATCAGGAGCACCAGCATTATCAATGGTAAGCTGGTTACCGTTAACTAATGTACCATCATTTAGATCCAATCCTCCGTCAAAACGGAATGGACCTGTAAGAGTAAGATTGCCAACAACATTAGGAGCACCAAGTGTTCCAATGATTAATCTGGCATTTAGAAACCTTGGTGTATTACCACCGGTAGAAACAAAAGTATAATTACCAACAATGGTAATATTTGTTTCTGTGTAATCAACACCGGTATAAGCCACCGAAATAGTTGAACCAGATGGAGCGCCGATAAGAGCTGAGGCAACCGTTTTCTTAGGTTGAGCCTGTGTTCCCGGCCAGCCGTCATTTCCACTCTGGTTGTTAACATAGTAAGTAGCCGCATTTGTCATACCTACAAAAGCAAGTAAGGCAAGCAGCATACTAAAACTAACAAGTTTTTTTAGATTCATATTTTTCTCCGAAAAATATTTCGAAATGTTTATTGTTTTCATGTAAGAAAGAAGATCGACATTATTCAAGATTTCGAAAGTTGAATTAATAGAATTGTCTAAGGCGGTAAACAGTTTTGCATAAGATTCCCTCCGCATTGTTAATTTAAAAGTATTAGTTGTATTGTATAAAGTTCTTCTCAAAACTATTCTATTTTAATTTCTTATGTCCAAATATATGGTAAAATACTTTAAAAGCAACAGAATTATCACGTTTTATACATAAGCAATCTTCCGGTGAAAGAAGAATTATTTGCAATCACAATTAACTAAAGAGCAACATTTAAATCACATTTTTAATATCGAATCATAAAAACAAAACAACAAAATCGGCATTAAAGGAAATAAATTTTCAAATTTTTTTTCAAACATAGAATATTTTAGCAAAAAACACAAGTTCTATTAAAAATTAAATTTCTTTAAGAAAAAAAATTCTGAGACAATATATTATGTATAGAAATAAATTTATTACAAGTATGGGTTATCAGATTTGAACGAATTATCATATGATAAAGGCTTTCCCTTTTATTTTTGTTAATTCCGCATCAAATTTAGTTTTTTTGGATTTACTTGTCAAGCGTTTATTCCATAAAATTTTTGAACATATTAATGTATAAGAAACATTCAGAATCTTTATCGAAAACTTTCCGATAATCTTTAGCATATGCGTTGTGCTCAATATCAACAGGCATTTCATCAATGTCATCTAAGCAAAATAAGTTTTCTTGTCGCAGTTAAACTTCCAGTATTACCAGCCACATCTTTGTACTGAAGTAAAATAAAATATATACCTGAAGAATAATCTGAGCAATCAACAGTAAATTCATGCATCCCTTTTCCAACCACATCAAGATTGAGATTGAATAACATTTCACCAATTGAATTGAATAATTTTAAAACAACATAACCATCATCAGGAACAGAATATTTTATTTTTGTCTGAGCATTAAAAGGGTTTGGAAAATTCTGTTCAAGAGAAAAATTTTCTACAACTACATTTTCGTTATCCACTCCGCTTACAATCTGTTGAACAAAACCATCATAATATTTTACATTCAACAGTTGCCCTTTTGAGTCGCTTACTTCACATTGAGTGCGGATGAATTGTAATGAACACGAGCCGGTATTATAATTAAAAACAAGATCTAAAAATTTTGAATCACCTAGCGTAACCGGTGAACTGCCGGTAATATCAAACCAACCGATTGTTACTACTCCGTTTTGTTCTGTAACGTTTAAATTAATACTCGGATTAATATTTTCTGCGCGTGAATAAAAAATAACTGAAGGATCAAAATTAATTTTGAGTGATACAGCGCCGATATTATCAAAGTCGGTTACATTCACAGGAATAATTAATTCGTTAGAAGAAGAGTTGTCCGCAACTACGTCATCAATCTTAATTGATACACCTTTAACTTTAATTAATCCGCCGTTGACAGCATATTGCACTGAGTCATCATTAAATATAAGAGTGCTTACACCATTACCATTGTTGAAATTAAGAATTGTCCTGCCGGCACTTTTAAATTTTATTTTAAAAGAAATTAAATTGCCCTGCCCTGATAATGGCGATGTACCCGCCCATGCAAATTTAATTAATCCCGAAGCAGTATCGGCAACATTAATAAAAAATCCATTGCTCAATCCCGGAAGATTTCCTAACTCGGTTTCCTCAATTGAAACAACATTTTTATCGTAGTAAAGATTAAACTGAATTGATAAAACATTGTAACCGCTAAGATCACTTACGGACAACGAAGTATATTCTTCCTGTCCTTCAAATCCTTCCAACTGAGGAAGAGTAATCTGAACCTGTCCGAATATTCCGGATTCAAACACGAGTAAAAAAAAGAAAGCCAAAAAAAGTTTAGAAGTTCTTGTCATAAAAATTTTTATTAAAACATTAAATCATATAATTGGTAATTTGCATCGCAATTGTAACTAAAATTTCTTTTTATAAAAATACCAATAAACAGGTAATCCGCTTAATATTAAAAACAAACATGCTAAAATTCCCGCCAACGGAAATGCCATAAAAGTACCCGCCGCAATATACAGTTGAATTACAATTGATATTGTTGCAAACGCTAAGGTACGCTTAAATTTATAAGTTGGTAAATAATCACTCTTTTTCCTTAAGGAAAAAACCGCACCGTATACAAGCGCATTCTGTAATACATATGACAATGTAAAATATCCAAGCAACGTATTAATATCACCAAGAAAAAAAAGAAGTATAGCAAGCACGGACTGGATTGATATTGAGTAATCCGGAGTTAAATACTTCGGATGCAGATGCCCGAATGATTCAAAGAACAATCCGTCCTTTGCCATTGCATATTCTAATCTCGGTTGGGTCATAATAACTGAATTCAGAACCCCTGCCATTGAAATAAAAGTAGCGATTGCAAAGAAACCGCCCGCATATTTACTGAAGTATTCCAGATAGGCAAAAGGATTAATAAAAGTACCGTCTGCTTCTACCATTTTAGCAAATGGAACTATTGAACCAACACATAAACTGATTAGCGTATATGCAACAGTTACAAATATTAAGGAACCAAATAAAGACCTTGGCAAAATTTTTGAGGGATTCATTACCTCACCCGCCATATATAAAATATTTATGAATCCGGCATATGCCCAGAGTGTAGCAGAAATTCCTGCTGTAAACTGATTTATAAAACCGCCTGCTGAATTCTGAGACCTTGGCAAAAGATAAAGATTGCCATCACCTAAAAAGAATAGCCCGATAAAAACTATAGCCGCTAACGGTAATAATTTTGATACGGTTAAAATGATTTGAAAGTTGCTTCCTGTTTTTACACTTCTATATTGAATTGCCGCAAATAAAATAATTAAAACCGCCGCAAAGATTTTTGCGTAGACGTAATTATTAAGAACCGGGGCAAAAAAAGAAATTGCAGAAGCTGCAGATAGTGCTATGATAGTAATGGTTGGAGTGTCGCTTGTAAGAAAAGCTGTCCAGGTATAAAGGAACGCCAGGAATGGTGAGCCGGCTTTATATAAAAAGTAATAAGGACCTCCTTGTGTTGGATATGCTGTTCCCATCTCTGCAAGCACAAGTATTTGTGGTAACCAAAGCAGGCCGCCAATCAACCATATTAAAACAGAGACACCAGGACTACCGGCAAACTTTGCTACAGTAGGAAGATTAAGAAAGACACCCGAGCCAATAACTGCACCTATAATTATAGATACAGTCTGTACAAAATTTAACTGTCGTTTGGGTTGAATATTTTCCATCTTACCTTTTAAAAATTAAAGAGCAATCCTGCTCTTCCCTGCGGATCCATGAAAAAGGAAAGCCTGCCATCAAATATTTTGTTATGCCGGTTAACAATAAAATTCCCGACGAAGTAACCAAGTGCCGCACCGACAAATACATCGGAAGCCCAATGATAATTTTGATATACTCTTGAGACACAAGTTATAACTGCAGGAATATAAAATAAACTTTTCAGATAAGGATCATCAGTTAATGAAGAAAAAACTGCAGACAGAGAAAAAGATAATGCCGCATGACCGGAAGGCAACGCATTCTTATTATTCTTTCTTGAATCAAACGGATTAAACTTCATGCTTTCATCATTTGCTTCCGGGCGATCTCTTCCAAGCATATATTTAAAAAGATAGACAAGCCTGTCAGTTATTATATATGATTCAAACAATTCCAGGCCAAGCCTTGTAACTTTTTTTTCATTTAAAATAATCCCGGTTGTTGCAACGCTAAGAGAAACCAATTGAGAGGTTAAAGTTTCGCCATAAAATTTTCCTGCTTTCAGAAAATCATTTTCTTTAAATGATCCTGCTACCACAACTTCCTCGTGAATTTTTTTATCAACAGTAAATAAAGTTGCTCCTCCCAATATTACAGCACCAAATGTTATGTAGTCTTGTGATTCCCAGTTAACCGGATTTATTATTAACGCAAACACATCCGTAACACCGGTAAC
>CAZIDB010000059.1:6442-8780 GCA_964537965.1 uncultured Melioribacter sp.
CTGAATTCCTCTCCTTCATTAATTACCTGTTCACTTATCGGGAGTAATTTAATAATTGGTTTGACTGCTTCTTCCCTGTTAACAATAACTGATTCCACTGCTGCAGAAGAATCAATTTCCTTTTGAGTTTCTGTAATTACATTTTGAACGCTATCAGGAATTAAAGGATTTGTTTCTTCTGAAAGTTTATTCTTTGTAAGTAAAGTAAATTTTTTCCGGAATATTTTTCTTTGAGTATAAATTTTGTCAGCCGGCTTTTCTATAATAGTAGTATCAGTTTTATATTGAGCAGAAGTATCCTTTTGGGTTTGATGCGAAACCGGCGCTTCTTCTTTTTTCTTTTGTTCACAGGATGCAAAAAAAACCGTTATAAGAATAATCATCATCCAAGAAATAAAACTATTCCGTTTAGCCCTATGTCCAATAAAAATACTCAACAGATCTTTCTTTCTCTTAATTTTTAATTACCGTTTCCAAAAATAAAATTAATTCCCAAAGAAAAAAGCCTAAATATCATGCTGCTTCAGGTTTATTACTTTCGGTTACTTTTATAATTTACTTCAATTAAATATTCCTTTATTTTAATATCATTAAATAAAGAACAAGGTAAATGCAAAACTATTACAAAGACATATTAAGAACAGCCATTCTTTTTCTTTGCCTTGCAAAGTTGTCTCCGGTTAATTGTCAGGAAGCATTTTCAAGTTTATCATTCGGCATTAATATTTTAAAGAATGAACCGGATAAGGATTTTACTAATTACTGGAATTCTGATTTGGGAATTGAAGGAAGATTTGAAACACCTTTCTATTTCGGGGATTTGCAGGCAGGAGGAATTTTACTTCCATTCAAATCGAAAAATATTATTCAACCGGATTTTAACAGTTATTTTATTTTCATGGGCTGGGGAAAGAAAGTAAACCTACCGTTAAAATTATTTTTCTTCAGCACAATAAAAGCCGGTTCATTCGTTATGAATTTTAATCTCGACTCGTTGGGCAGCACTCAAAAGATAGAATCCGAATTAGGACTTGGTTTTAAAGCCGGGCTTGGAATCAATTTGTTTTCACCCGTGCAGGCTTTCGCCGGTGTAGAAGCTCTCCAGGTTTTTACTCGACATAAATTAAGTTTAATTCTTTTTTCAGCCGGGCTAACTTATTCTTTTACAACGCCGGTTTGGTTAAAGGATTTTCTTGAATGAAATTATTCTTTACCATATTACTTTTATCGGCCATTTGTTTTGCCCAGTTTGACACAAACAGCTTCCAAAGCATTAAGCAAACAGTTAGCAGCGATGAAATAAAAGCAATGGGAATAATTAACCTTTCCGATTTATATTCATTAGCAGACAAATGGAATTCATTTTCAACCGACGGTTTTAATCAATATCTGAGTGCCAATAATCTTTCAACGTATCAAAGACAGAATTTTATTTTAATTGTTGACGGACAGAAGATTGATCTTAACACGTTTGACATTCAGAATATTAATTTATTGCCTGTATCTATTTACGATATTGATTACGTGGAATTCATTAATCTCCCGGTAATTTTTGAGGGTGAATTTACAAGTTCGGGATTAATTCATATTCACACTAAAAAGCCGGAAGAGAAACTTACAGCACATACAAACCTGAGTCTTGGCAACGAAACAGGAGATCCCGGGCCATACAAATTTACATCACTTAAAACACCGAACGTTGATAAACTAAATTATAATCTTGGTCTTACACTAAATTACGGAAGCAGGAACTGGTTCATTAAAGGAAATATTAAAAGTGAAGACAACTATGTTACTGATGCGGCTCTCAGAGACAGGATAAATTATTTTCATCCGGGCAATAACAAAGCGCGTTTAGTCTCTGCTTCAGGTTCGGTTCAGGTTAAGAATGATTTTTCAACAAACAGATTTTTTGCTTTCAAAACAGATGAAGATGATTTTAATTTCTTTCCGATATTCGGCAACGAACTTCCTGTGAAAAGAAGCATAAGACATTTCGGAGTAAATGGTAACCTGCAGCTTAATCAAAACATAGCCATAAATTACAGAGTGAAATACTCTGATAACGATTTAAATGAACGGGAGAATTCAGCTGGTTATGTTTTCACCTTACACAAAAATAATATCAAGGCAAATGCAGAATTAAACTACTTTACACCAATCTTTAATTCTGTTATAGGTGTTAGTCTTGACCGTTATAATTTTCAAACAGAAAAAGAACTTGAAGACAACATTTTATCATTCAGAAATATTTACGCGGTTATTTCGTTTAACTCAACAAAGAATGTTTTTCATTCATTACAGTTTTTTGCAAATCGTTTAAGTGATGATTTTACTT
>CAZIDB010000059.1:8880-15828 GCA_964537965.1 uncultured Melioribacter sp.
AATGTTTTTCATTCATTACAGTTTTTTGCAAATCGTTTAAGTGATGATTTTACTTTTAAAGGAACACTGATTAATAATTGGGCGGTTTCGAAAAATCAAAAAGCAGCACTTCATTTTTCATTCTCGCAAAACAGTGTTGAAGAAGATCTGAATTACTGGGCATTATTTAAAAGAGGATACTTGTTTAATCCGGTTGAAAATACCGAACACTTCATTTCTGCGGGTTTCAATACAAGCAGAACATTCACGGGTGACATTATATATAAGTATAGTAAAGACAGTCTTTTTTCAGTTGAAATAAACGGCAACCTGAGAAGATTTGAAAATATATATCTTGAAAATTTTTCTTACCTGTATGACGCTGTCACTTCAACATTTACTACACCAATTGAATTGCGCACCGGTAATTCACTTACATCTGCTGGTGGCAGCACTTTAGTTGAATTTAATCAGGCTGCCGGTATTAAACACAGATTGTTTTATCAGTATCAGAAATCCGTTGCCGGAGATGATCTTTTTGAAAAAATCAGGAGAACTATTCCTGAGCATCAATTTAATTACAGATTTATTTATACACCAATGGAAACATTCAGCGTTAGTTTACTGGCAAAATATAAATCAAAAATTATTTTTGAAGAATACAGATATCTTGCCGATCAAAGCAACGGGAAATTATCTAACACAATTAAACCCGGAATTACATTCGACATATCTTTACAAAAATGGTTCTGGAGCAAAAAAATATGGACGAATGTCATTTTCAAAAATATATTTAATCAGCAGGAAAAATATTACCCGGCAGGAATTGATTACAACCTCCGGTTTTATGTACAGGTATTTATCTATTTGGATAAACTGCCGGAATAAAAAAGATTTTACAGAGGTTCAAATGAAATACACAAAAATTATATTAATTGTATTTGTTTTGATTGCAGCATTAATTAAAAACAACTATGCACAGGTTGCGGATACAAGCTCAACTCAAAAAACAAGTATGTTGGAAAATCAAAACGAAGATGAGATAAAAATTCCGTTGAGTATTAACATGGAACTGCTTGCTCATAACTATTTTGATGAGAATGAAAAAGCAGAAAAAATTTTGCAACTCAACCCTTCTCTGCCCGGTGTAAATGCAGAAGCAGATAAGTCTTCATTTACAACAGATTTATTTTATGTACTCGGGACTGCTGCTGTAGCTGCAATAATATATTTCTTTTGGCCGGAGAAGGAATCAACACCGGTTTCTACAGTTACATTCGGCAAGCCGGTTCATCCGTAGTTTCAATATTCAATTTTTGAAAATTTTCTTTGAGATATAAATGAAGAAGTTATACAAGTTTTATTTCCTGATTTATTTTTTGGTAGTGGGTTTAAACTTAAATTTTGCTCAGACTGAACCACCGATACAGGTCTTACCTTTGGATAATTCAAATTACCAGAAAGCAAGAAATCTTGTTTTAACATGGAATGCTGTCCCGGACATTTATGTTTATCAATGTCAGTATGGTACTGACACGACTTTCATTTCACCTGAGGGTGATTATTCCGTCTCCGGTAATTCGCTTATGATTTCTGAACTGCAAAACAATACTGTTTATTACTGGCGTGTGAGAACAAATGCGCAGGGTGCACAATGGTCGGAAACCTGGAATTTTAAAACTACAGGATTACCAACAACACCTAAACCATTCTTCCCGCTTAACAACATTATCAATCAAAGTGATTCTCTTACTCTTGCCTGGTCAAAAGACTCCGTTAATTCAAGTTATAAAATTGAACTGTCATTCCTTTCAGATTTTTCTGTTAATGAAGCGACAATTG
Organism: uncultured Melioribacter sp.; assembly: GCA_964537965.1. Classification (GTDB taxonomy): domain Bacteria; phylum Bacteroidota; class Ignavibacteria; order Ignavibacteriales; family SURF-24; genus SURF-24. The sequence continues at coordinate 10,702 of CAZIDB010000059.1, forward strand.
CGGCAACAGATTCGTTTGTAAATGTCTATTATCTTGATTTGGGCAAAACTTATTACTGGAGAATCAAAGGGATTAATGTTGATTATGATGAAAGCAGTTGGTCCGAAGTTTTTAATTTCAGGACGAGACTTGTTACACCTTACCAGCTATCACCGGGAAATAACTCGACTAACCTTGATACAAACATTACATTAACATGGAGTCAGATTGAATCGGCACAAAAGTACCGGGTTCAATTTGGACTTAACAAAAGTTTAACACAGGATTCAATTTTATTAGACAAAGAACTAACTGTTAATTCAATTAAGCTGCCTTCACTTTTATATACAACCAATTACTACTGGAAAATAATTGCCTATAATTCAGACGGAGATTCAAGTCTGTGGACAAACACTTATAAATTCAGGACCAAATTAGCATCACCGGACTTATTCTCACCCGCTGATACATTTAAAAATGCCGATTCGGTTTTAACATTTACCTGGTCGGGTGTTCCGAATGCAACGAAGTACCAATACCAGCTTTCTGCAAATAAAAACTTTTCAACTTATGTTTTTAACGATACGCTGAAAACTAATTCGGTTAAAATTGATTCGCTTGATTTCAACCGGTATTATTACTGGAGAGTGGCAGCAAAAAATTCTTTAAAGGATACAAGCAACTGGTCTGATGTAAGATTCTTTAAAACAAGGTTGACTTCCCCACTTTTAATTTCACCGGTGGATAGTCTTAAAAACATGGATACAGTTTTAACTTTCAAGTGGAGCCCGGTTGATTCTGCAAAGAGTTACCATCTTCAGTTATCCCGCTCTGCGAACTTTGAAAGCTCACAGTTATTTGCCGATACAATACTTGCGAAGACTTCGATAAAAATTGACAGCCTGCCTGTGTACACAAAATTTTACTGGCGGGTTTACGCTAACAATGACAACAAAGATTCAAGCAGATGGTCAAATGTTTTTTACCTGAAGACGAGACTTGCCGGTATTCAGATTAAATTGCCAAAGGATAGTTTAATAAATACTGATACCGCAATGGTCTTTCAATGGAACGCTATTACCGGTGCAACCAAATACCGCTTCCAGCTATCAGGTAATTCTGTTTTTACAGAACTTGTTGCAGACGACAGCGTTAAAACAAACCAGTATTCAATTGATTCTCTTTTTTATTATAAAAAATATTTCTGGCGGGTTCTTGGCAAAAATGAACTGGGAGATTCAAGCAGGTGGACTTCTTTCCGTAATTTTAAAACAAGGCTGCTTACCCCTGCATTGTACAGCCCTGAAGATAAAATTAAAAATGCTCCAACCACGGTTTACTTTTACTGGCAGCCAATTGATGGTGCAACGAAATACAAAATTCAACTAAGCAATGAGAGTAATTTCTTTTACCCGGAAATTGATACTGCGATCAACAGAACTTCTTACCGCGCAGATGATCTGACATTAGATACATTATACTACTGGCGTATCATCGCTTTAAATGCTTTAAACGATTCAAGTTTGTGGACAAAGACTTTTTCATTCAAGACAAGACCTGCAATTTTAATTGAGAAGGATTCGGTAAAAACCTCACTGAATCTTTATACTTCACTTTCAGATACACTCGGATTCTTTACAGTTTCCAATGCCGGTGTTAATCAGTTTGTTATTGATTCGATCTACGTCAGACCTGATTCTGTTTATATTGTTCAGGAGAGAAATGCAGTGATTGGCCCTAAATCCCAAAAAGATTTTCTTATCAGAATAAATACTGCCAAAGCGCCTATAGCATATACATACGGTTCAATCACTTTAATAAGAATTAACGGCCCAAAAGACCGGGATACGCTAAAGACAGATTTAAATTTCTACCTTCGCAAAGCTGTGGCTAAAGTTACAAGTGACAGCCTTATGTTTCTGAATACAGCCGCATCACGTAAATCAACAAAGCAAATTATAATCTATAACGATGGCGGAAATGTTCCTTTGGCAATTAAAAAAATAAAAGTTGAAGGAACGGATACTACAACATTCAGAGTTATTAATCCGCCAAAATCAGTTGATCCTAACAGCAGTACCGCAATTACAGTTGAATTCAGTCCGCAAAAATTTGGTGTAAACCAAACTACATTAACTGTAGAAACAAATGCATATCCGAAAAGAAATTTATCTTTCTGGCTTGAAGGAAACGGACGCGGCGGTGAACTTGCAGTCGCAACTTTTTCTTACATTAACACTGTAGCTAAGGATTCATTTGAAACATTCACTTCGAATAATAAACAAATTCTCTTTCATAATATTGGTAATGAACCATTGAATATAGCAATATCATTCCCGAATAATAATTTCAAACTTACAAATGATCTGCTGAACAGTTTTTCTCTTAAGGTGAACGACACCATTTCTGTTTACTTAAAATATCTAACTCCTGTATTCAATAAACAAGCTAAAGACACTTTAGTAATAATTCACAACGGATTTGGGCAGGATACAATCCGTACTTTATTGAAGGGTTATTTTGACAGCACACAATCTGCAAACAAAGTACTGAATAATCTCAGGTTAAATTCAGAACCGTTTTTATCTACACCAAAAATATTTTTTAAGAATACTCCGCTTAATTTAAAATTGAATTCAGATTTGTTTGCAAACCAGGGTAAACTGAATTTCCGTTTAGCTTATTACAACGGCGGCAATGGTAAAAGATTATATAAATACCACGATGGAAATTTCAATTACTTTATTCCGGGTGAAAACGTAACACAGAATGGGTTAATAGTTTTCGGCGAGTTATATTCGGTTGATAAGAACGGGAAAATTGCGGATTCAATTCTCGTCTTTGATTCGCTTGATGTTCAGGTAATACTAAGTGATTTTCAAACGAAAGAAATCTCTGTACCCCGTTCAAGAGCAGCAGAGAACGCAGACAATGCAAATGTTAAATGGATACCGTTCGGTTTTCCAATGGGGGAAATAGTTGCCGATTCAGTTTTTAAATTCTTTGGCGGAATTAAAAACATGAAAGACGGCGAATGGGTTGTTTATAAATATGATCCAACCGCTGCCGATTCATTTTCAATTTTTAACGATTATTATTTGTCACCGGAAACCGGCTACTTTATTGCACAATCTCTGCTGGACTCATTTAAAATTTCTTACAAGTACCCGGGAAATATCCGGACAAAGAAACTGACAGAGAATCAAATGAATCTTACCGGAAGCAACTGGAAATTAATTTCAAGTCCTTTCCTTTTTGATGTTGAGATTGATTCGGATATTCCGCTTTATCATTACGATGTAAACACTAAAAATTATAAAACGACTTACATAATGAAACCTTACGAAGCCTATTTTGCAGAGCCTACTGTAAACAGGTTACGATTGAAAACTTTTGATAAATACAATCCTGCAATTTATCCCAAAGCAATAGCAGATAACGGCTGGCATCTGAATTTAAAGGTTACAGATAACGAATCTGAAAATGACCTGATGTTTTCAACAAAGAATAAAAATATTTCAAAGCTGAACTCAACTGATAAAAATGAATATTTGCAACCTGCCGGTTTTGGCAATAGTCTTGAATCATTTATTGTCGGTGAAGATAGCGAAAGCCGTTGCATCGCCTCAGTTAAAGGTGGTACAAATGGCGCCGAATGGGATTTTGTATTATTAAACAACTCGGGTAATTCTGAAGTAAATTTGAATGCAGCAATAGCAGGTAAGATTCCGCAGAATTATTCTTATAAAATATTTGATTGCACAAGCAGAAAAGTAATTGATGAAAATTCTTTTTTAAGAATTTCAAAAGGAAGCGAGCACCAATTTAAAATGTTGATTGGGACCGGAGAATTTATTAATGAATCCCTGAACAAGCTGAAAGAGTTAAATGAAATTACCTTTGCGTTGGAGCAGAATTATCCAAATCCGTTTAATCCGGCAACAACAATCAAGTATTCTATTCCGTATGTAGGGGCGAACAGCAGTTCGCCCGTACAATTGAAGTTATTTGATATTCTCGGTAAAGAAGTAGTTACACTTGTAAACGAGCAAAAACAGCCTGGATATTACACAATTAGTTTTGATGCGTCGCAGTTTGCAAGCGGAGTTTATATTTACCAGCTTAAAGCCGGAAGTTTAATTACAAGTAAAAAGATGATACTATTAAAATAATTTTATTGTAAGGCGAAGCATTAGCTTCGCCTTTTTTATTTAAAACATTAGCGAAGCAAAAACATTTTCTTCGTTATAGAGTTATCCTAGGACCTAATATTGTATAAATATTTTTCTGAGCTGGCGGCTTGCCGAGTTGTATTACTCCTGCCGAATTAACAATCCCAAGGTTATCTAAAAAGTAATTATTTAAAATGTATAGAACGCAGATGACACAGATTTATTATGATTTTCGCTGCTTTTATAATTGAAAAATTACTTTTTAGTCACCTTCGACAGGAAAATGTTGGAATATTTTCATTGCTTTGCAAAATAGTCGAACGATATTCTTACACTGAAAATGTAGAAACAGGTTGTACCCAATGCTGTTCCCCAACTCTGTTGATTTATATTTGTTCCGATAGATAAGTACTCAACTAATTCCATTCGCATTGCTTTTTATGAATCAACCTTTGAGTGAAAAAGTATTGCATAAAATGTACTTAATCCGTTTTACTGTTTCATCAATTAAGCTGAACCGGAGTATATTAAAATTGTAGCCTTTATAAATCTTTCCTCAATCGTTATCTTTCTGATGTAAAAAAGAAAGATCTAAGTGTGCTTAAGGTAAACGAAATATTTTATTCCATCCAGGGTGAAAGCAGCAATGCCGGCTTACCCTGCGTTTTTGTGAGATTAACTTATTGTAATCTTCGTTGCTCCTACTGCGATACCGAATATGCCTTCTACGAAGGAAAAGATTTGAGTATTGATGAAATTATCTATGAAGTTAAAAAATACAATTGTATGCTTGTTGAGATAACCGGAGGTGAGCCACTTGTTCAAAGTGAAAGTTTGATTCTGATGAAGGAACTTTGTAACCTTGATTATGATGTTATGCTTGAAACCGGAGGAAGTCTTCCTGTAAATAAGATTGATGAGAGAGTGAAAATAATAATGGACTTAAAAACTCCATCCAGTAATATGCTTAAAAAGA
>CAZIDB010000059.1:15928-23210 GCA_964537965.1 uncultured Melioribacter sp.
GGGTATAAAATATACGCTATAAGTTTAAGACACTTTAAAGTGATTTCTCTGTGGTTCTCTGTGCATACTCTGTGGTTCTCTGTGTAAGTATTGTTATGTTGTCTTTATCTTCTTCACTTCTTCAAGAATTTGCGGTAATACTTCCCCGGATTTTCCGATTAAAGATAAATCCGCCATATTAGTTAATTCTGTCTCTTCAATATTAACTTCAACTAAATAAGCGCCATACCTTTTAGCAAGAATTGGAATTTGCGCGGCGGGATAAACAACTGCTGATGTTCCAACCACAAAGCATACATCGCATTCTTCGGCCGCCTTTTCAGATGCAGAAAAAACATCCTGCGGAAGATATTCTCCAAACCATACTATATCAGGACGAATAAGTCCTCCGCATTTGCATCTTGGGGCTTTATCGGTAAAATTAAAATCAGGAGAATTATAATTCTTCCTGCAATTAATACAATAATTTCTTTCAATATTGCCATGCAGTTCATAAACAATTTTACTACCTGCTCTTCTATGCAGGTTATCTACATTTTGGGTAGACACAACAACTTCATCAAAATAATTCTGGAACTCAGCAATTGAGATATGCCCCGGATTTGGTTTTGTTTCATTAATTATTTTTCTCCTGTACTGGTACCATTCCCAAACCATATCAGGATTTTTAAGAAAAGCATTAAAGTTAGCAAGTTCTTCCGGTTTAAGTTTATTCCATATTCCGCCTGCACCACGGAATGTTGATATACCGCTTTCCGCAGAAATACCGGCACCGGTAAAGAAAAGAATTTTTTTTGTCGCTTTTAATTTTTCAAGTAATTCCGTCTTATTACTTTTCAAAATAATAATCCAATATAAACGTCATTTGTAAATTTAACCCACGGATGAATCCGTGGGCAAAATGGACATATAAAAAAATTTATTTGTTCTTTATTTGGTTAAGCAATGATTTTGCTTCAGATAAAAACTTATCATCATCTTCATCCTGCTTTGGTGATTTTTCTATTTTCGACAGATAATCTCTTGCCATTTCATATTCTTCATTATCAATTAATAATTTTCCAAGGTCAAGGTAGAACATTCTGTAATTCGGTCTTAACTCAATTGCTTTTAAATATTCTTTCCCTGCAACATCAACATCACCCCAGCCTAAACCTAAAGGAAGCCTTATCAAATATGCCTTATCACAAACCTTAGCATGAGTCCTGCCGAGAACATAATGTGCAGTAGCCTGAATATCTTTTCCGCCGTTACCAAGCTTAATTGCTTTTTCAAGATCTGCTTTAACTGAGTTCACAATTCCAATGACAGAGAAAACTCCTTTAAACAAAGCTATCCTTCCATTGGCAATCGCTCTTCTAAGGTAAGTAACGGATTTATCCGGAGCTAGTTTTATTGCCCTTTCAGCATAATCCAAAGCTGTTTCATATTTTGCAAGCTGCGCATCTTTTTGTTCATCCGTACTTGATGGCATGTGCTCGGTTATATCTACATAAGCACGACTGATTCTCCAGAGCACTTCCCAATTCTTGGGAGAAACTTTATCTGCCAGTAAATATTTTTCCAGCGCTTTCTGGTTATCAAATTTTTCTTCAGCAAACTCGTCTCCCTGTTTTATCAGGTCTTCAACTTTTTGTGCGCAAATAAAAGAAGGAAGAAGAAGAGCAATTACAATAGTTAGGTAAAGTAAATTTGTTCTACGCATGGTTTCTCCTTTGATTATTCATTTTTAAATTTATCCGTTATGAACAATGGTGTGTTTATTAAAGGAAGAAATTTTGTCCAGCCGCTTTCGTTTTTTGCTTCGGCTGCAATTGCAGATTTGTACGCGTTGGCTTTTGCGCTTAATTCATCTGCGTGGTATAAAATTATTGCTTCAAGAGTTTTGGGTTCAACAGGGGAAGCCTGTTCAAGTTTACCCTGGTGACTTAAAATTAAATGCATCAATTCGGTTTTCAACTGATCCGGAAAATTCTCAATCAAATTTATTTTATCATTCACTAAAAGCGCTGCAATACTTATATGGCCAAGCAACCTGCCTTTATCAGTATAATCAAATGCAGATTCAATTGATAATTCTTCCGTCTTGCCAAAGTCGTGCAGGATTGCTCCCGCAATTAACAAATCTCTGTTAGCTTCGGGATGGAAACCACAAACAAGATCACAGACAGCAACAATTTCAAGAGTATGTTCAAGCAAACCATGAACATAAGAATGATGCCATGCTTTACCTGCGGGAACATTAAGATATTTTTCATAGTGTGAACCGGTGAGCATTTCACTTAGTAGCTGTTTTAAATACTTATTTGAAATATTACTTATCCTGTCTTCAAGTTCATTTTTCATCTGCTCAAAATTTCTTTTAGAAACGGGCAGAAAATCTTCAATGGAAATATCATCAAGCGAACATGCAGTGTTTATTTTATTAACCTTTAACTGAAGCTGATTCTGGTATTCTTCAATTGCCCCTTTTACCTTAACAATGCTTCCGGGTTTTACATCAAGAAAGACGTTATAAAAATCATCCCACATAAAAGCCTGCAAAGATAAAGACCTGTCTCCAAGTTCTAATGAAAGATATTGCTTCTGGGTCTTACCGGTTTTCAGTTCACTTTTTTTCACAAGCAAAAAATGATCAACCTGGTCCCCCTTAGATAATTTAATAAGATCAGTTTGATTAAGCATTGTTTACCCTTAAACCTCTTACATTATTTGAATAATACTTTCCTTCGGAAGAACAGCAGTAATTGATCTTTTAAGAAGATCGATTGTAATTGAAATCGTTCTTCCTTCGGACGTGTACTTTACAATTCCCTCCACTCCTGCAAACGGGCCTTCAAGAACTTTTATTTTTGAACCGGCTTTAACAACATCAGAAATCATAAAGTTTGATTCATTCTTTAACATTCTCTTTAAATTCTCAATCTGCCATTCCGGAATTGAAGCGGGCTTACCGTTAAAGCTTATACAATTAATAATACTATCCTGCTGAAGCGTAATTAATCTTTCTTTACTGTTTACAAAAGCAAATATATAGCCGCGTATAAGTGGCTCTATTACTTTCTTCTTTCTGTCGCTCCATTGCTTTAAACGTGTTACTACCGGCAGATAGTGTACAATTGAAATACCTGCAAGGTTTTCTGCAACTTTAAATTCGTGACGTGGTTTTGTATAAAAGGCAAACCAGCATCTGTTCATATCATTGCATAAACACTGATTCTCTTCGTCCATATTTTAAAACTTTATTAAATGGTTGCAAAAAGGTTATCTAAATTTTTAACATTCCCGATGGATGTTATTGTTAACTGTGAATTTTACATTAGGATGAAAATTATCCAACCGCTTCAAGCAGTAAATTACCAAATACTTCAAAGTCGAATGGTTTATTCAAAACCTTCTCAACTCCAATCTTTGCATACTTATCTTTTAAGTCCTGTGTAAGGTTGCCGGCAATTACAATAACCGGGATCCTGTTGGTTTCATCCTGCTTGCGGATTGATTCAATTAAATGGATACCATTCATGAGAGGCATTTCGTGATCGGTTATTATTACAGTAGGTATTTTATCCTGCATCATAGTAATAGCAGCATAACCATTTTCAGCATCATAAATTTCGAATGAAGGAAGTTTTTTGCTTACAAGTTTTTTAATTATCAATGTAGAAGCCTTGTCGTCCTCTACAATAAAAATAATATCTCTTGCTTTAGGAACGGTAAAATGAAATTCGCTTCCTTCGTTTTGTTCGGAATAGAACCAGATGTGGCCGCCATGTTTATCGATTATCTCTTTAACAAGCATTAAACCAAGACCCGTTCCCTTCTCGCCTTTTGTTCCTTCCGTAGTATATTTCTGATCAAACTGAAAAAGTTTTTCTTTACAATTTTCCGGAATGCCGACACCTTCATCTTTTACAACAAACTCAATAAATCCTTCTTTAAACAAGCCAACGGTAATTTCAATTGATTTTCCTTCGTTAGTAAATTTAATTGCGTTACTTAAAAGATTAGTCAATGCCTGTGAAATAAGTCTTTCGTCAGCCTTGATATTAATATCTTCCGGCACATTTATTTTGACCGCTATGTTTTTCCTGATAACATTTCCTGTTAAAGAGGAGATACAGTTATTAACAAGATATTTGGCGTTAATTCTTTGAGGCTCAACCTTAATTCTGCCTGTTTGTAATCTTGAATAATCAAGCAGGTAATTAACAAGCTGAAGCTGGTGAAGTGATGAATCGTAAATATAAGTTAAGTATTCCTGCTTGTCTGCATCAGACAAATCGGTTTCATTAAGAAGAATCTCCGCAAATCCTAAAATTGATGTAAACGGAGCACGCAAATCATGCGATATAATACTTATAAATCTATCCTTTGATTTATTAAGTATCTGCAAAGATTCCTGCGATTTAATAAGTTTGGATTCTACTTCCTTCAATTCAGAAATATCGGTTACAATCCCATCGTATCTTGTTATTTTACCATCGGAATCTCTTTCAACAAAAACACTTTCTTTAACCCAGATAATTTCGCCGGATTTTTTGTAAATGCGGTAAAAAAGGTTCAGGCTTGTTTTCGCAGGATTGTTTTCAAAACTGTTCAGCTCATGCCGTACTTCAGAAAAGTCCTCCGGCACAATAAGAGATAAACCTCTTTCGGGCATAGCTTTTACTTCTTCGGGTAAATAACCGGTAAGATTTTCTATTGAAGAAGTATAAAAGATATCTTCTTTTCCGTTCTCAATAACATCTGACCAGAGGAACTCATTAATCTTCGTAATGATTTTTTTGTACCTGTCTAATTCTTTTTGTAATTGATCGATACTATCCTCTACCGGATTGACGGTTTTCTGATCGTTATTAAGCGTGTTATTCTCTGGCATTTTTATATTCAGATAATTAAAAGTTCAAAGAGAAATCACAGGTGAAATATAATAAAAATGGAATTAAAGATTTCAATTTGTTTTCTATTTGATTCATCATTTAATTTTATTAAAGATAAATTCACCAATTGCAAGAGAGGCAGTAAGCCCCGGCGATTCTATGCCTATGCAATTTACAATTCCCGGGAAACCTTTAGATGATTCTTCATTAATTATAAAGTCATTAAATTCATTCTCCGATGCAAGGCGTGGCCTGATTCCAGTCATATCAGGAACAAGTTCATCTAATGAAATTTCCGGCAAATACTTTTTTATTGCAGTATAAAAACTTTCTTTACGGTTTTCATCAATTGAATAATCTTCTATGTTACCACTTATACTTTCAACATCTGGACCAAATTTTACCTGCCCGTTCAGATCTATAGTTACGTGCACTCCAAGTCCCTGAAGTTTTGGTAAAGGTACCGGATAGATGAGATGCGTGAAGCAATATTTGGGTTTCGCAAATTTAAAATAATTTCCTTTTGAAAATTTAATTTTATAAGAATCATCATAAACGCCAAGAACTTTTGCAACTTCATCTGAATACAGGCCTGCACAATTAACAATTTTACTTACTTCAATATCTGTTGCTTCACCGGAAGAATCAATTATTTCAACAGTGTAACCATCGGATTGCGAATTTTTTACTATTGCTTTTACATAAGATAAAAACAAAAAATCTCCGTCCTTTGCTTCAACTTTTTGTTTTAGTGATTCCATTAATTCATGAGCAGATAAGATTCCGCTTGAAGGAGAAAATAATCCGCCGTGGCATAAAATATCAGGTTCAAGGTTTTTTATTTCCCGCTGTGTAGTCAAGAACAATTCATTTAGCCCGGCTTCAGAGGCATTATGTTTTATCTTTTCAAGAAGAGGTAACTCATCTTTACTTGTAGCTATTATGAATTTGCCCGTTTTATTAAAGCCAACTTTATTTTGCGAACAGTATTCATATAACAAATGTTTACCCCTTAAACAAAGAGTGGATTTGAGAGAATCTTTTGGGTAATAAATTCCGGCATGAATTACTTCGCTGTTCCGGCTTGAAACGCCCATTCCAATCTTTAATTCTTTTTCTAATATAAGAACTTTATAGTGATGCCTTGTTAACTGCTCTGCTACTGCTAAGCCTACCACTCCGGCACCGATTATCAGAACATCAAAGTCCATATTGTTTTTAATGCAAACATAAAAAAAACAGGCAACTCTTTAAAGCAGATTAATGTTATAGGCATTAAATTTACAGGAAAATTATAGTGATAATGAAAAAAACAATTTTACTTATATTGATGTTCGGCATCCTAAGATTATATGCCCAAAGCCAGACCGGCTCAATTGAAGGAAAAGTTCTGGATCAGTCATCAGAAAAACCTCTGATAGGAGTTACTGTTGTCGTTCTGAGTACAACATTAGGATCAATTACAAATGAAAATGGAGAGTTCAAAATTAACAATGTACCTATTGGAGGGCACCAGGTTAGAGCGTCATTGTTAGGTTATGAATCAATTATTAAATCAGACATAATTGTCAACTCAGCCAGGCCAGTATCAATCGATTTTACACTTAGGGAAAATCCTATTGAACTTCAGGGAGTAGTAGTTAATTCTGATTACTTTCAGAAAGACCCACATGAAACTAATAGTATAACAAATTTCAGTTACGAGGAAATAAGACGTGCCCCTGGTGGATTTGAAGATGTTGTCCGGGCATTATCAATATTACCAGGTGTTGCACAGGCAGATGCAGGGCGAAATGATTTGATTGTGAGAGGTGGTGCTCCGTCTGAAAATCTTTATATAATTGATGGTGTAATGGTTCCAAACATTAACCACTTTGGCAGCCAGGGCGCAACAGGCGGACCACTTAGTTATGTTAACCTGGATTTTGTTAAAGAAACTTCTTTTTCAACCGGTGGTTTCTCGGTTTTATACGGAGATAAACTTTCTTCCGTTCTTAATATTGATTTAAGAGAAGGAAGAAAAGATAAATTCGGAGGAAAGTTAACAATTTCGGCAACTCAATTCGGGTTAAATGCCGAAGGTCCTTTAGATGAAAATTCAAGTTTTATTTTCAGCTTAAGAAGGAGCTACCTTGATTTTATATTTAAAGCTGCAGGATTTGGTTTCGTACCGGAGTATTATGATGCTTTTGTAAAAACAAATTATAAATTAAATAACAGCAATTCACTGTCATATATTTTTATCGGTGCTTTCGATAACGTAAAATTTTTTAATGACACAGATGAAAAAAGATATAAAAACTCAAGAGCGCTTGGAAGTGACCAGATACAATATTTTACCGCACTGAATTATAAAAGTCTATTTGACAACGGATTTATGAATTTTAGTCTAAGCAGAAACT
>CAZIDB010000060.1:0-5198 GCA_964537965.1 uncultured Melioribacter sp.
GTTAACACTATTGAATTGCTGCCTTCGCAGGAATTTGCAAACATAGAAATACCTTTCAGAAAACACCTGAACGGAAGGTTTAATAATTGGAATCCTTATGAAAGAAATCATTGGGGTTATATGACTGCCGGTTTCTTTGCTCCTGCTGCTTATTATGCAGAAGACTGGAAAGAATTAAAGTGGGATGTTTGGATGGGGAAAGAAGGAAAGGCGATTAATCAATTTAAACAGATGGTAAAAGCTTTCCACAAGGAAGGTATTGATGTTATGATGGATGTTGTTTATAACCATCTTTCCGAGTATGAACTTGGCAATCTGAAAGAGATTGATCCAAAATATTATTTCCGTCTTGATGATAACGGGAAATATAAAGCAGAAAGCGGATGCGGCAATGATCTTAAAACCGAACGACCGATGGTAAGAAGAATGATTATTGAAAGCATCCTTTACTGGATGAAAGAATATCATGTTGACGGCTTCAGGTTTGATCTTGGTAAACTAATTGACTGGGAAACTACGGAAGAAATTATTCGCGAAGCGCAAAAAATAAATCCGAATGTAATTATTGTTTGCGAACCCTGGGGTGGCGGTTATGATCCCAAAGGTTTTTCACTAAGAGGCTGGGGAAGTTGGAATGACCAGATAAGAAACGGTATAAAAGGTGAAAATCCAAACGATGGTTTGGGATGGATATTTAATAAATGGTACGGCAATAACAATCTTAACAGGATTAAAAGTTATGTGAACGGCACATTAACACGGGATAAATTCGGATTGTTTCAAAAGAAGGAACACGCTGTAAATTATCTTGAATCCCACGATGGTTATACATTTGGAGATTTTATTAGAATTGGATTAAAAGACGTAAAAGCTCATGATCACATTAAAGATGTTGATAAGAATGCAAGGCTTACTGCAAAGCAGTTTAAGTTGAATAAACTCGGAGCCCTGTTCCTGTTTACATCTCAGGGAATAACAATGATTCACGAGGGACAGGAATATGCAAGAAGTAAAGTGATTCCCGATGATGTTAAAGAGAAAGATACTCTTAAAGGTACAATCGATCACAATTCTTATAACAAAGATAATGAAGTTAATTATCTGAACTTTAATTACGCAAAGCTGAACAAAGAACTTGTTGATTATTATAAAGGCCTGATTGAACTAAGAAACAAATTTGATGCATTCAGACGTGCTGAGTATGAAGAGATTAGTTTTATGAAGGTTGAGAAGCATCCTTTTGCTTTAGGATATTCACTTAAACATAATGAAACTGAATTTGTTGTCCTTTTTAATCCTGAAGAGAAGCAGGTTCGTTTTGATTTACCAAAAGGCGAGTGGGATATTCTTGTTAATCCTGAAAAAGCAGGCGTTGCATCGTTAGGCAAAATTGAGGAAACAATATCGCTGCAGCCGAAAGACGGATATGTACTGCATAGAATAAAATAGGTTATTTCTTGTAGCCCGGGCTTTAAAGCCCGGAACGTTTTAGAATTCGTTCTGTATGTAATTAATAATCCGGATATAGATATGAAAAAGTTAGTGTCGTTTATTTTCCTGATATTTTATGTCTCCTTGTATAGTCAGTCCGATACTGCAATTGTCTTCCTTGGTTCAATCGATTCAACGATTGTTACTGATGTTAGGTATGCTACAACCAATAATTTTACCGGCAAGGTTTTATATCCAACTGCAAAAGTATATTTACGTAAGGTTGTTGCAGAAAATTTATCAAAGGTTAATTCCTATTTACTAAAGAACTTCAATTTACGCTTAAAAGTTTTTGATGGTTACCGCCCGCTTTCAGTTCAAAAAAAGATGTGGGAAATATTGCCTAATGAAAATTATGTTGCCAATCCTGCAAAAGGTTCAAGGCACAACCGCGGAGCAGCAGTTGATGTAACATTAATCGATTCGCTTGGTAACGAGCTTGATATGGGCACCGGGTTCGACGATTTTTCGAAAATAGCTTACACCGGAAATATGGATTTACCAGCAGAGGTCTTAAAAAACAGAAAAATACTTCATGAAAGTATGGCTAAATTTGGCTTTGATCCTATAAAAACCGAATGGTGGCATTTCGATTTCAAAGGCTGGTCAAGATTTTCTATCCTGGATGTTGAGATAAAATAAATTATTTCTAAAAAAATAGCTCCGGCATTAATACCGGAGCAAAATTACCCCAGCAATGCGGATTTTAAACTTTTCTCAATTGCATTTTTCAATGCGCTAAGGTCAACCGGTTTCTGGAAAATAAATTCAACTCCAAGTTCACGGTATTCTTCCGCTATGCTCTTTGTTATATCTGCACTAAGAATTATTACAGGTGGTTTCCCTTTAATATCAGTTCCGATCATTTTCTTAACAAAATCATAACCGCTCATTTCAGGCATCTTATGATCTGTTACAATCAATGCGGGTGTAGACTTAATAACCATTTCGAAAGCTTCTCTGCCGTTGTTGGCTGCATTTATTTTATAGTTAGGAACAAGCGTTTTAAGAAGTTTAGTATAAAGCAGCCTGTCTGTTTTGTTATCATCAACAAGAAGTATTTCTGCAGAGGCAATAGGCAATGTAAATTTAAACTCGCTTCCTTTACCTGTTTCACTTTCAACCCATATTTTGCCGCCGTGCTTTTGTATAATATCATTAATCAAGGATAAACCTAAGCCGCTGCCCCGCTCGCCTGCGGTACCTTCCGTTGTATATTTTGAATCAACCTTAAAAAGTTTGCTTAGATTTTCTTTAGGAATACCTACACCGCTATCCTTAACTGTAAAGAGAATCTGGTTAAATACTACTGATGGTTCGGCAGAAATGTAAATGCTTCCACCCTTGTTAGTAAATTTAACCGCGTTTGAAATAAGATTATTGAAAACCTGCATGAGTAGATTTGCATCTGCGTGAACATAAATATTATCGTCAATATCAGTAAACAGATCTATATTCTTCTGGTAGGCGGTTCCGCGTATCATATCCATTGATTTATAAACGATGTTAACGGCTCGCAGCCTTTCAGGTTCAAACTTAACTCTGCCGGTTTGCAGTCTTGTCCAGTCCAATAATGAATTTACAAGCGTGAGCATATTTTTGGAAGAATCCTGGATAAGTTTTATGTAATGCAGTTTTTGTTTTTCCGGGGTGTCGGTATCCTCAAGTAGTATTTCTGTGAATCCGAGTATTGAAGAAAACGGCGTCCGTAAGTCGTGGGAAATTATTGAAATAAATTTATCCTTAGCTTCGTTTAGTTCTTTAAGCTGTTCTGCAGAACGTCTTAAATCGGATTCAGCTTTTTTATTCAGAGAAATATCGCTTACAAGTCCGTATATCTTGTTTGGTTTGCCTTCCTTATCTCTTATTATGCTTATCTTGTTTTGAACCCAGACGATATTACCTATTCTGTTAATTATTCTGAATTCAATCTCATCGGAGAAGCGTGCAGAATCATTGTAAAGCTTTCTAAGTTTATCTTTAACAAAACTAATATCACTTGGATGAGTAATTTTAATCCAGAGTTTGGAATCACGTATAAACTGTTCCTGTTTATAGCCGGTTATCTTTTCAATTGTTGCAGTATAAAAAACAGGGCGGAGACTATTACCGACTTTTTCGGCAGTCCACAGAAAGTCATCTATATTTTCTGTGATACTCCTGTATCTTTCTTCGGAATCTTTTAAAGCTTCCTGTGAACGTTTTCTTTCGGAGACATCGCGGCAAACGGTAACAATATAAATCTGTGAATTTGATTCGTAGGTTGTTACAGAAGCCTCAACGAAAAGAATACCGCCGTCTTTTCGCTTGCCAATAAATTCAAAGTTGGCAGGCGCATCGGCTTTTTGCTCCCTTAGCGCTGTATATTTTTTAACTTTCTCAATATCTTTATCGGCAACAAGTATTAAGGAATCTTTGCCGATCACCTCTTCTACACCGGTATAACCAAAAATATTTGCAAAGGATTGGTTTGCAAGTATTATTTTTTTGTTCACCTCTACAACAATACCGTCTCTTGATGCCTGGTAAACAGATTGAATCATTAACAGGTTCTTTTCAATCTCTTTCTTCTCGGTTATGTCGGATAATATTCCGTTTATATATCTTACTTTTCCGTCGTAATCTTTCACAACGGAAAAGTTTGCGATAACATATATTTCCTTTCCTGATTTTGAAAGACATGCAATTTCAACCGGGCGGTTTTCAGAATTGAATATTAAATCAGTCGTAATATTTCCGGCAGAACTACTTAATAATTCCGTGAAGTTCTTGTTTAATAATTCCTTTTCCGTGTACTCAAAATTCTTAATAAGACTTGGGTTTGCGAAAATAATATTTCCGTCGGCATCAAGGTTACATATAAACTCATTGGCGTTTATTACGATGCTTCTGAATTTCTCCTCGGAAGTTCTCAGTTCTTTTTCAAATTTGATTCTCTCTGTAATCCTGTTGCACATCATTATAACGGATTTTGCGGCGCGGTCATCAATAAGATTTACTTTAAGCTCAACTGTATCTTCATAACCTTCTTTGTTCGTAATTTTTATCTGGCTGCTCCACTGTATGCCTTTTTCAAGCTCAGTTATTATACTCTCAAAATACTTCTTAGAAAAATTCTTAATAATTTTTCCGATAAATTTGCCGAACACTTCGCTTCGGCTAAGCAGGAATAATTCCTCGGCAGATTTATTCCAGAATGTAATGTTTCCGTTCATATCTAAGCCGATAAGGGCATCAGTTATTTTTGAAGTAATGAACTGGTATCGTGAGAGTTCGTCAATTTCAGCGAGCTGTCTTTTTGCAAGTGCGTTTTCTTCAGTTATGTCCTTCAGTAAGATAAAAATATAATTTGACTTACCTTCATTAACAGAAGTAGTCATAGTCAGTAATTTTATTGTATGTGTTGAACCGTCGGCGGTTACATCAAATACTTTGCTTACGTTTCCTTCTTTCAGGTCTGATGATTTTAATGGTTCGGATAAATTGTTCTTATTGATTTTTTCAAGCATTGAATCAATTGATTGCTTTATAAGCTCTTTTTTTACAAAGAAATTCTTCCAGAATTTATTAAAGTGGAAATTTTTTATTTTCAGTTCATCATCAATCACTATATAAGAATCGTAGAACAGTTTAATAATACTTTCAACAATTTCGTTTTTATAGATCAGGCTTTCCTTTGCCCCGGATACAATTTTAATATCTTCAAC
>CAZIDB010000060.1:5298-22969 GCA_964537965.1 uncultured Melioribacter sp.
CGTTTTTATAGATCAGGCTTTCCTTTGCCCCGGATACAATTTTAATATCTTCAACTATCAGAACTCCGCCGGAAAAAATATTCTCGATAAAAACCGGCGATCCTTTTATTATTATTGAAACCTCTTTATCCTTAACACCTTTAATACTTTTAATTTGCTTCTCAAACAGTAAGCCATCCTTTAATTCCTGAAGCTCTTTCCTGATACCTGAAGAAAGGAAAACAGCATCATCAATTAAATTTTTCCCAACCAGATTTTTTAACTCGTTCTGACCGATAATTCCTATGGAAGAAAAACTTTCGTTGAAAAATTGAATCTCCCAGTTGGCATTAAAGTAAAGAATGCCTACAGGTGCGTTTTCAATAATTTGATTAAGGCTGTTAATATCGGAGTAGTATTGAAGTTCTTTTTGCATATTCTATGATATACCAAATTTTGTTTTTTAGAATATAATAAATTTATAAGAGAGGATTTAGTAAAATCTACTTTTAATAAGAAATTTTTATTGAACTGAATACGATAGTTAAGTCCTAAAGAACACCTGAAAATATAAAATGCCTGTACTTTATAGAACAGGCATTTTTAACAAATCAAAATTTAACAAACCGTAAAAAGTTTAAGATACTCTTATGCAATAGGACCGGCGATCAGAATATTTTTATCCACATCATTTTTAAACTGCTCAAAATTCTTTCTGAACATATCTGCAAGTTTTTTTGCGTCGGCATCATACTTGGCTTTATCATTCCAGGTGCTGCGCGGATTCATAACTTCTTTAGGTACATCCGGGCAACTAACCGGCACGTGCAAACCGAAAAAATTATCCTGGTAGGTTTCAATATTGTCAAGTTTACCTTCAATAGCCGCTGTTAGCATTGCGCGTGTGTAAGCAATCTTCATTCTTTTGCCAACACCATACGGGCCACCCGTCCAGCCTGTATTTAAAAGCCAGCATTTAACATTGTGTTCCTTTAATTTTTCGCCAAGAAGTTTAGCATATACTGACGGATGCAGCACAAGGAACGGAGCACCGAAGCAAGTGCTGAAAGTAGCTTTTGGTTCAGTTACACCTTTTTCTGTTCCCGCTACTTTAGCCGTATAACCGGAAAGGAAATGATACATTGCCTGTTCGTGGGTTAGTTTTGCTATTGGTGGTAATACACCGAATGCATCGGCAGTAAGCATAATTACATGTTTCGGATGCCCTGCAACTCCTGATGGTTCAATGTTATCAATATAATTAATTGGGTAAGCCGCTCTCGTGTTTTCAGTAAAGGAATCGTCATTCAAATCCAATCGTCTTGTTTCGGAATCTATCGAAACATTTTCAAGTACGGTTCCGAATTTTCTTGTAACTTCAAATATTGCCGGTTCTGCATCTTTGGAAAGTTTAATCACCTTTGCATAACAACCACCTTCGAAATTAAAAATACCTTTGTTGCTCCAGCCATGTTCATCATCACCGATTAATTTTCTCTTTGGATCTGCAGAGAGTGTTGTCTTACCTGTACCGGATAATCCGAAAAGAACAGCCACGTCTCCTTCTTCTCCAATGTTTGCAGAGCAATGCATAGACATAATGTTTTTAATTGGGAGCAGGTAATTAAGCACAGTAAAAATTGATTTCTTAATTTCTCCTGCATAATGAGTTCCGCCAATAAGAACCAACCTCTTATGAAAGTTAATCATAATAAACACTTCTGACTTTGTGCCGTCTTCTTCCGGGTTAGCATGAAAATCCGGCATGTTTATAACTGTAAACTTTGGTTTGAAGCCCGAAAGCTCATCGGGTTCTTTTGCGCGGATGAATAAATTTCTTGCAAACAGATTATGCCAGGCTGTTTCGTTTATAATTCTTATGGGCAAACGATATTTCGGATCGGCGCCTGCAAAACAATCCTGTATATATAAATCCTTGTTTTGTATGTACGCTTTCATTTTATAAAAAAGCTGGTCGAACTTTTTCTCTTCAAAAGGAATGTTAACCTTGCCCCACCAAACCTCTTCCTTGCTTGAAGGTTCTTCAACAATAAATTTATCATTTGGACTTCTGCCGGTATGCTGACCTGTTCTAACAACCAAAGGACCAAGATGAGAAAGACTTCCTTCTCTTCTTTTAATAGCTCTTTCAACAAGCTGGGCTGTACTAAGGTTATAGTACACTTCATTAATATTTCTTATGCCTATTGAAGCAAGCTGCTTAATGATTTCATCTTTTTCTTTCATTATTTGTTACCCTCATTTTGATAAATAAAATATGCGAATCATTTTAAACTTGGAATTAATGAATTCCAGGAAAATTATGTTACGATGACAAACTACTTTGAAAATAAAAATCTGTATGTGAAAAATTCAAAAAGAAAACTGGAGCAAAGAATATTTTATAAACCGGTAAATTCCTTTATGCTGTTTTGGAAATTTCCTGGTCTTTATACTGAAGCTGGTATAATTTGTAATATATACCTCGCTTGGCAAGCAGTTCCTGGTGAGTGCCCATTTCTCTAAGCTCGCCTTTGTGCATAACAAGAATTTTATCCGCATTCTGTATTGTTGATAATCTGTGCGCAATAACTATTGCGGTTCGCCCGGCCAATAATTTTTCAATAGCATTTTGAATTATAATTTCAGTCTCGGTATCAATACTTGAAGTAGCTTCATCTAAAATTAATATCTGGGGATCGTAAGCCAGCGCACGTGCAAATGATAATAATTGTTTCTGTCCGACGCTTAATGTTGCGCCTTTCTCTTTAACCACTTCGTTATATTTATCCGGCAATGCAGAAATAAACTTATCCGCTCCAACGTTTTTTGCAGCGCTAATAATCATCTCATCCGTGACTAATGGATTGTTCAGGCTTATATTTGATTTTATTGTGCCTGAAAATAAAAATACGTCCTGCAGAACTATAGAGATATGCCTGCGTAATTCTCTCTTATCAACATTCTTAATATTAATTCCATCTAATAAAATTTCACCTTTGGCAATATCATAAAAGCGGGTAAGGATATTTATAAGGCTGGTTTTGCCTGCGCCGGTTGCGCCAACAATTGCAACTGTCTCACCCGGCTCAATACTAAAGGATACATTTTTCAGAACATAATTCTCCTTGTCGTATGCAAACCAAACATCTTTAAATTCAACTTTACCTCTAATTTTATTCAGGCTTACAGGATTATCTGGTTGCTTTACAAATGTGTCGTCATCAAGCAATTTGAAAATTCTTTCCGAGCTCGCCATTGCTGTCTGCATAATGTTATACTTTTCAGACAAGTCGCGTATTGGTCTGAAAAACATTTCCGTGTATTGTATAAATGCGAAGAGAACGCCAATGCTCATGTAACTCTGTACTACCTGACCGCCGCCGTACCATATAATTAGCGCTAATGCAATGCTGCTAAGAAATTCAACGCTTGGAAAGAATACAGCATAATAAAAAATTGATTTAATGTTTGCTTCCGTATGGTCTTTATTTATTCCTGAAAACCTTTTTAGTTCTCTCTTTTCTTTATTAAAAATCTGAACCACGTTCATGCCAGTTACATGTTCCTGCATGTAAGAGTTTAAACGGGCAAGATGAAATCTTACATCGCGGTAGGAATCCCTTACTTTTTTTCTAAACAGAAACGTACCATAAAAAAGTATTGGTAGAACAGAAAGTGTAACAAGTGATAACTGCCAATCCATTAAAAACATAAAAAGGAATATCCAGATAATTATGAACAAATCGCTGAACACCATAACTATACCGGATGAAAACATTTCATTCAGGGATTCAACATCATTAGTTACACGCGTTACAATTCTTCCTATAGGAGTTTTATCAAAAAATTTAAGTGCGAGTTTTTGAATATGGGTAAATAATTTTGTCCGGATATCATAAATTATTTTTTGTCCCATATATTCTGTGTAATAGGTAAGGAAATACTGTACAACCGCCTGGAAAATAAGGGTTGCAATCAGTGCAAAAGTAATTAACATTAAACCGTGGTAGTCTTTATTTTTTATACTATCATCGATTGCGATTTTTGTAAGGTATGGTCTTAGCGGACCAAAAACAGCAACAACAATATTTAATAAAATTGCCAGCACAACATATTTTTTATATGGCTTAACATAACTGAGAAGTCTTTTCATCAGCTTTGCATCGTAGGCCTTACCAAGTATCTCGTCGTCTGTTTTATAATCCTGGGACATAAAATTTATAACTTTCCAATAAAAGATTTACACAAATTGAGCATCATTAGTTTATATCTTCCAATTCCTTTTCAAGCAACTGTTTGAAATGGAGGTCGGCATATATACCACCGTATTCAACAAGTTCTTCATGAGTGCCTTGCTCTGCAATCATTCCATTCTCCATAACAAAAATTTTATCGGCATCTTTAACGGTAGAAATTCTGTGACTTATAATTATGCTCGTTCTGTCCTTCATAAATTCTTTAAGATTCTTAAGTATTTCTTCTTCAGTATGTGTGTCTACTGCCGAAAATGAATCATCCAGAATAAGTATTGAAGGATCAATGGCAAGAGCACGCGCAAGTGAAGTTCTTTGCTTTTGTCCGCCGGAAAGTGTAATTCCGCGTTCTCCGAGAATTGTTTCAAACTGTTTAGGAAAAGTTAAAACATCTTTACTTAGCTGAGAAATTTTTGCCGTGTTCTCTACAACACTAAAATCGCTTTCATCCAAACCATATAAAATATTATTGGCAAGAGTATCTGAAAACAGGAACGTTTCCTGCGGCACTAAACCAACTCTTTTCCTAAGAACATTCATCGGAATTTCTTTTACATTTTTTCCATCAATTAAAACTTCTCCTGAGGTTACATCATACAACCTTGGAATTAAATTGATAAGAGAAGTTTTCCCCACTCCGGTTTTACCAACAATAGCTATAGTACTGCCGGATGGAATTTTAATATTTATGTTTTGCAAAACATCTGGGAGGTTAGAGCCATACCTGAATGAAACATTCCGTAATTCTATTTCACCTTTAATGTCAGTTATAATTTTATCGGTTATTTCATTATCCGAGATTTCATATTTCTCAGACAGCATACTATTTAATCTCTTCATACTTGCAGCAGCTTGCTGAACAATATTTGTAACCCAGCCGAATGCAATCATAGGCCAGATTAACATACTTAAATAAATTATGAATGCAGAAATGTCACCGAGATTAAGTTCACCTTTTATAACTTTTATTCCGCCAAGCCAGATGACTAAAATAATAGATATTCCTGTGATTAAGTAAAGGATTGGCTGAAATAGTGATTGCAGCCTGATCATGTCCATATTTTTCTTAAGATAATCATTGCTTTCGGTTTTCCATTCTGAAATTTCATTTTCCTCTCTCACATAGGATTTTATTACTCTTATCCCGGAGAAATTTTCCTGAGCTTTGGTTGTAAGATCTGCAAACTTAGCCTGGATAGCATTGAATTTAATATGAATCTTTTTCCCGATCTTATAAACCATATACGAGAGCAGGGGCAGGGGAATTAAAGAATAAATTGTTAAACTTGTGCTTAAGGAGAACATTATTATGAGAACAATAATTAATCTAATACCTGTATCAACAGAGTACATTACTGCCGGACCGACAAAAGTTCTTACCGCATTGATATCGTTGGTTGCGTGAGCCATTATATTTCCGGTGGAGGTATTCTGGAAATATCTAAGACTTAATTTCTGGATATGCTGCCAGAAATCCTGCCGAAGGTCATATTCAATTAATCTTGAAACTACAATTATTGTTTGTCTTATTAAAAATCTGAATATACCGCTGAACAGTGAAGCGGCTACAATAAGTATTGCATACCTGAATAACAAAGAGTACTCTACACCTTGTTCCAGTGCATTTATGCTGTCTTTAAGCAGGATTGGAACATATACTGCAAACAAGTTGGATAACAATATAAAAACAAAACCCCAGGCGAGTTTGGTTTTATACCGCAGGAAATATTTTTTTAATGATAATAGACTTTGCATACAATAAAAATATAAGTATTTAACTTACTTAAACCAAAAAGCCGGTAAAAAAGTTGCTACAGCAAAAATAATCTATAGTAAACCGGATTATAACTTCTTATCCTCGTTTGAATAAAAAATCATAAACAAAATTTGAATTTTTCTGTGAAGAGATGAGAATTATTAATATACTGCAAATGATTTTCTTTGATCTGCAGTCGGGTGAAAGGAACAGATACACAATAAGGAAATAGCCTTGCTGCAAATAAAACTCTTAACAAGAGAACTGATTCCCGTCTTTCAAAAGAGAGAAAAATTATAGCAGAAAATTCCAACTACCAGATACGTGTAATTTTTTTTGAATACTTTATTTTAAAGGGTTAAAATTTTATAATTTTTTTCCGAATATAATTATAAAAGTAAAAGTTTTACTTTCTCTCATTCTCTAATTTCTATATATTTGTTCGCAAAAATTAATTGTTGTTTATTATTATTTGTATGTTTATAGCGTTTTAAGGTCACACTTCTCTGATCTATTCGCTTTACAACTTACCAGAATACCAGGTTGAAGTTAGGTTTAATGAGGCTTTTCTTAACACAATTCCGAGGGTGGTTTGAAGATTGAACAGATTTTCCTGAATCAACATACCAAAAATCCAAGACTCAAATTTAAAAGCTTTGAATTTGAACCTGAATTGATAATTGTCTTTGGTGTAAAGGAAATTATTGATGAATTCAGCCTCCATTCGTTATTAAGAGAAATTTATCCCGCTGCTTTATTAATTGGCTGTACTTCTGCCGGTCAAATTCTAAATACTGATGTTTCCGATGATTCTGTTGTTGTTACTCTTTTGAAATTTAATGATACGGTTGTGCAAGGATGTATGGTAAGGATTAAAGAGAAAGATGACAGCTTTTCTGCAGGTAAGTACATTTCCAGCAAATTAAAAAACGAAAATCTCAAACACTTGTTTGTCTTATCCGAAGGTTTAAATATTAATGGAACCGAATTGGTAAAAGGATTGCAAAACATATTGCCGAAAAAAATATCAGTATCAGGCGGAATGGCTGCAGATGGAAACAGATTCGAACAAACATTCGTAATGCTAAATGATCACTATGATTCGAATATAATTGCTGCAGTTGGATTTTACAGCAATAAATTGAAAGTCGGATGTGGAAGCTTTGGCGGTTGGGAACCATTCGGTCCGGAAAGACTTGTCACCCGTTCGGTTGGCAATGTTGTTTATGAATTTGACAGCAGACCTGCACTTGAACTTTATAAAAATTATCTTGGCAATTATGCAAAAGGTTTACCTGCGACAGGATTGCTATTCCCAATAAGCATTAAAGGTAATGACAAGGATACATCTATTGTTCGTACCATCGTTGCCGTCAATGAATCTACAAACAGCCTTGTCTTTGCCGGAGAAGTTCCGGAACATTCAATTGTAAGATTGATGAAAACAAATTCCGAAAAATTAATTGAAGGTGCAGGAACGGCTGTAAAAAATTGTTATAGTAAAAGTCCGGTGGCTCCATTTGAATTTGCGCTTGTTGTAAGTTGCATCGGAAGAAAGCTTGTACTTAAACAACAGGTAGAAGAAGAGATTGAAACGCTGAAAAAATCACTTGGTAGCTCTACATTAATTTCCGGGTTCTATTCTTACGGTGAAATTGCACCGGTAAAATATTGTGATAATTCTGAACTTCAGAATCAAACACTCTCCTTAACTTTATTATCAGAGAATTGAAATGAGCGGATTTCACAGTTTATTAAAGCGGCAAATAATGAAAACAGGTTTAGATTATGAATCTATGCCTGATGATATGAAAAAATTGCTCGACCTTGTAAGTAATGCCTATACAGAATTTGATGATGATAAAAAATTGCTGGAACGTTCGCTTGATTTAAGCTCAGAAGAATTATTGAACGCAAATATCGAATTAAAAGAAACAGAGCGGCTGCTTGGAAAGCATAACCAGGTTCTTGCAAAACTAATCCGAAATGAATCTTATTTCCTTAAAGAACTTGATGAAGTTATAAAAGAGATTACCGAAACAACCGCCACTACACTAGGAGTAGAAAGATCAAGTGTTTGGTTCTTTGCAGATGACAAAAAAGTTCTCAAATGCATTGACTTGTATAACCTGAACTACAACCTGCATCAGGCAGGTGAACAGCTTAAAGTTGCTGAATTTCCGGAATATTTTTCTGCGCTTGATAATGACATCTCTCTTTCCGTTTATGATGCTATCAACGATTCAAGAACAAGAAAGTTTGCAGAACATTATTATAAACCGTTAAGAATTACTTCCGTACTGGATGTTCCAATTAGAGTTGGTAATAAATATGTCGGCATCTTCAGCAACGAACATATCGGTAAGAAAAGAAGATGGCTGATCGAAGAGCAGAACTTTGTAAGTTCAATGGTAGAATTTTTATCCTTAGCTATTGAGAAAAAAGAATTATATAAGGCTGAAACTAATCTCCATAAACTTTCCGAAGCAGTTGAACAAAGCCCAAATTCTGTAATAATTACAGATGCAGATGGGAAAGTTGAATATATAAATAACAGGTTCACACAATTAGTGGGACTTGAACTTAATGAGATTAATGGTAAAGCTCTTTCCGTACTAAACCTGCTGAACATTGATGAATCTGAGTATGATAAACTTGGAAAGATTATTAAAAAGGGGGGCGAGTGGAAAAGGGAAGTCAGCATCAAATCATTAAGCGGTGGATTTTATTGGCTAATCGCTACAGGCGCCCCAATTAAAAACAGTGAAAATGTGGTTACACACCTGCTTATTATTATGGAAGATATTACTCAAAGAAAATTATTTGAAGGTGAATTAATAAGAGCCAAGGAAGATGCCGAGAATGCAGACAGGGTAAAAACAGAATTCCTTGCCCAAATGTCCCACGAGATTAGAACACCGTTAAATATAATTCTGAATTATAACTCGCTTATAAAATTTGAAGTTGAAAATTATATTGAAGAAGAGCTGAAACTTGCTTTTTCATCAGTTGAAAGAGCGAGTAAAAGGTTAGTTCGTACAATTGATCTTATTCTTAATATGGCAGAGGTTCAAAGTAAAAGTTACCATGTTAAATATAAAAAGCTTGATGTTTACGATACCATTCTTGGAGTAATTTTTGAGTTTGATAGTTTAGCCAAAGACAAAGGCGTTTCACTTGTACATAAAAAATCTACGGAACAAACTGAAATTTTTGCCGATGAATATACAGTTACCCAGATATTTCAGAATCTTGTTGATAATGCATTAAAGTACACTATAAAAGGTTCGGTTGAAGTGATTCTGTATTCCAAGTATCCAAATATAATTTGCATTGATGTTAAGGATACAGGTATTGGAATTTCTGAAGAATATCTTCCAAGACTTTTCTCGCCCTTCTCTCAGGAAGACACCGGTTATACAAGACGATTCGAAGGAAACGGGCTTGGTCTGGCTTTGGTTAAAAATTATGTTGAATTAAATAACGGTACGATAGAAGTTAAAAGTGAAAAGGGAATAGGCACAACCTTTACTGTTATCTTCAATAATACAAGCCAGGCAAAAGTGGATTTACCGAAGGTATCCGATCTTAAAAAAGTACTGTTCAACTAAGCTAAGACTGAAATAATTTGTTTCAGCTAAAGTGAAATGTACTTATCTGATTAGTAATCCCGGTGAAAATTTTATTGCTTTAAGGTAATGATAATTTGCCGACTGCATATTTTTTTCTTTTGCATACACTACTGCCAGTCCGGAATGAGCAATGCTGTTCATATTATCAATCTGTATTGCTCTAAGCAAATTCTCTTTTGATTTTTCCAGGTTATTTACAAGCAGATAATACCTTCCGAGTATCCTGTAACCATCGCTAAAAAATGACGGGCATAGTTTATTGGTTTCTTCACACTCTTTAAGAAGTTTGTTGCCGGTTACCGGGTCTTTGCTGTTTTCAAATATTGTTAAAAGGCTTGAAGCAGAAACATAATGATCAATAAACCTGTAATTTATCTTCTCTGTGCTTGCTAAAGTATCCTGCGGTTCATCCGGGAATTTATCCTTCCTTGAATAAATAATAATTGATGAGCCGGCTTCAGGTACAAGAATCTGTTCGGGATAGTATTTCTGAAAAAATTCTGCTTTTGTAAACAATGCTCTTTCTGCATAAGCGCTTGGTTTTGCACCCGTAGAAAAAATTATATGATCCGGTTTCCTTTTAATTACATAATCGGCATTATACTTTCTTTCTTTCCAGCCAATATTATCTTTACCGGAAATTGCAGGAACTTCTTTGGGATTATGAGAAATAAAACCGTCGGTTAAACCCAGCATATCAATTACATTTGCATTAGTGAAATATGATAAAGCGCCAATTGTTGTTGCTGCAACAGTTATTTGTTTACCGGATTCAATTTGTCTCTGCTCAATTATATCAGCTTTCAGCTTCATCTTTTTTACAAGTTCAACTTCATTAATCAGGCTGCCATCTGTTTTTGGTTTTTCATTTATATAATTGAAAACTCCGGGCAATAAAAGGATAATTATTGTTACTAAATGAACTGCTGTCTTGTTGAGTAATCGATACTTTTCTGTAAGATCATTTGAAATGTAAAACAGGCTAAGAACGAATAGCAAATAAATTACCGGGGCAACCGGTAAAAGGAACCTGTAAAATGTAAGAACATCTCCACCCAGTAATATTACTGCCGCGCTGTAGCTTAAGATAAAATAAATAAGTAAGGATGTTATTCTGTTTAATCTTTTTTTGAAGAAAAGATATAAGGGAAATAACAGCATAAATCCGTATAGTAAATTTGCTTTGCAGAAACCAAGGAAATAATCCAATCCCGCATTAAAATAAATTAATGAGAAACCGGATTTTGCATAATAAGTATTTGGAAACGGGTAACCGAAATAAAACAATCTGAATGCTGTGTAAACTGCAATCAATACCACGAACAGCGAAACATCCTGAATGAGTTTTTTAACATCGGACTTCAAATTATTTTTCTGCAGAAAAATATAAAACACCTTATGAGAATAAATTATCAGGAATACAACAATTCCCTCAGGTCTTAGCAGGTAAATAAAAAACATCAAAACCGGAAGAGAATATTTTAATTTACCTCCGGGTTGTGTAAAGTAAACCAGTATTGAAACCATCACTAATGCAACGAATAAGGTGGTTTCCATTCCGCTTACTGCCCAATAACCAAATGAATTAGTTAAGATTAACAATGCAGAT
This sequence comes from uncultured Melioribacter sp., assembly GCA_964537965.1. Taxonomy (GTDB): domain Bacteria; phylum Bacteroidota; class Ignavibacteria; order Ignavibacteriales; family SURF-24; genus SURF-24. Next base: position 16,531 of record CAZIDB010000060.1, read on the forward strand.
GGAATTAACGCAACTAATGTTTTTCTAACCGTCGGCTGATTTCCATTTGAGGAATTTAAAGCGACTTTAGTTATGATATAAGTTAAAACTATAGTGACAATCGCGAAAAATATTGAAAGGTTGGTTGATGTCTGTTCTATTCCAAATCCAAGAATTGATGTAAGACTTAATAAAAGCAGCCATAGGAAATTTGTATAACCTTCAACATATTCCCCGATATTAAATACCAGTCCGTTACCGGCAATAAAATTCTTAACATATCTGAAAGTAATATATGCATCATCCTGAACGAAGCGAAGAGATTTGTATAAGTAAAGGAATAGTATAGTAAGGAGAATGATTCCTAAAACACCCAAAGCTGTATTGCCTTTGGTTTTAGGATTTTTCCTTGATGTGTTCTGCTTTGCGGCAGATGATTTTTTCTTCATCGGATAATTTTAATACAAAGAAGTCAGTTAAATTTAATAACTTCAGGTTTTGTACCCCCGAGAGGATTCGAACCTCCGACCTGCGGTTTAGGAAACCGTCGCTCTATCCTACTGAGCTACGGGGGCATTAAATAGTATTTTGTTCTTTATGAATCTTCTTCCTGCAGAAGATTTATAATATTTTTCTCTTGCTCTGGCTTCTTCCCTGGTTTCAACTTCTTCTGTATAAAGAATTTCCCATGGCATATAAATTTTTGTAAAATGAGTTTTACCTGAATTATGTTCCTTTAATCTCCGGTCAAGATTATCCGTAAAACCCACATAAGTCTTTTCAAATTTAACACTCTTCAATATGTAAATAAAGTATCGCATCTCCTTTAACCGTCGCTCCCCGCCTTGACCGACATCCAAACCTTTTAAGTCAAGTCGGGCAGGCCCGCCTTGACCGACATCCAAACCTTTTAAGTCAAGTCGGGCAGGCCCGCCTTGACCGACATCCAAACCTTTTAAGTCAAGTCGGGCAGGTATCCTACTGAGCTACTGGGGCATCTGATATCAACCTTTATTCTACTAAAAGCAAATCAAAAATAACAAACTTTTTTTTAATATACGTTATTGACTTTTTAAAGAAAGCATTAAAACATGTGGTGTTAACCGGCAGCAATATGTTCGGAATCCAAATGAATTCCCCACATTGCAGGTAAAACAGATAACTCAAAAACAACCCTAAGTTTTTTTGATGTTATCTTTATATAAAATGATTCCATTCTGATAAGATATTCAATTAAAGTTTTGTGACAATGCTGGTTAAGCCAGCTGAAATTTATTTTAACATTATTATTAACAGCTTTATATAAAATTTCCTTTTCTGCCGGATTACCATTTATAAGCGAACAAAACAAGTTGAGATGATTTCTTTTTATATCGAAAAATATATCTCCGATATCATCAGCAAATTTTCCTGCTGTTCCAAGAAGAAAGAATTCTTCCTGCATTTTTTTATTTGGGGGATGGTTATTGAATAACCTTACAATTTCCATTGAGTAAGCTAAAGAGTTTCCGCTATCAAGTTTGCAAATCTCAAGAGTGTCTGTAAAACTCTTTGATGAAATGTCATCAGTTAACAAACCAATATAATGTTCATAGTGAATGCTGAACATATTTCTAATGTACTCAATAATTTCATCCTCATGTCCATACGATTTCAAATAATCCCGGAAGAGTTTTACCTGATCTTGAATTTCAGGAATGCTGACAATATCCGGCAGCTTTAATGAATCATTTGTCCTCCTGTGATTATCAATGAACTCATCAAATTGTTTTGTTAATTCCATCAGGCAGTGCAGCATTTTCCCTGTTGCATTAATTATTTTATTACCTGTTATTTCTTCGTAACCTGCCAGCGCTACATTAAGAGCGGAATCAATCAGCGCTGTATGAAATCTTTTCCTGTGCTGTTTACTCAGAGAAAATGCTTTCGGTTTTGCCCTGTTGTTTTTGTATGGTTGAAAAATGAAATGTTTAATGAAATAGGGAGAAAGTTGTAATAACAATAGTAATGTATTTTTCCTTGAAAATATCCGGATAAAATCTTGATTCATAAATTCACATATGAAGAACTTAATTTATACTGCCGGAAACTTTCACAGATTGGATCTAAAGAATATAATCCTTTATTCCCAAACAGAAATGCATTGTTTCTGCATCCTGCGTGGCAGTTGATTAAATGCTCGCATCCTTTGCATTCCGGAATCTGTTGGTAACTATTCCTGAATGATATCACTTCCTGCGAATTCCATATTTCGCTCATATTTGATTTATTAAGGTCACCACAGATAAACTCCGGTGCATCCTGGCAAATACAAGGACTTACTTTGCCGTTTGTTTTAATGCTTAAAGAAAACTGACCTGCACTGCATCCATGAATCCGCAAATCAAGTTTTGAATTCCATTTTCCGAACATTTCCGAATTCTTTATCTGAAAAATATCTGTGTCAATTATTCTCGTGTTGCAAATACTGTAGTACTTCTCAATAAGAGTATCAATGATTCCGGGAATCTCACTGAATTCCATGATATGATTTTCCATTGCTGAAAGATTTGACCCGGGTGTGAAGAGATAAACGGTGTAAGAATCAATACCGATATTATAAAAGTAAGGCATCAAAGTTAGAATATCTTCAAGGTTAAGTTTTGTCAGTACAGAACCGACAACAACACGCAGCGGGCTTTTAATTGCATAATCTAAGTTGGTAAGCGTTTTATCAAGCAATTCAGGATTGCGACTATTGAGAAGAACAAACTTATCCTTGTTTAAAGTGTCAATCGATACCTGGGTTGCGGCTACACCGTAAGAAATCCATTTATCAGTAACATCAGGTGATAATAAAGTTCCGTTGGTAACTATTTTGGGTCCAATCTTTTTTTGTCTGAACAAATCAAGCGCTTTATCAAGATGCGGATAAAGCAATGGTTCGCCGCCGGAAAATATCCAGTTGGGAATTTTAGATGCATTTTCATCAGCAAGCATTTTTTCTATTAGCGATACTGGAAGGTCGTGACTTTTACCATTAACACTATCTGCATTAAAGCAATATTTGCAGTTTAGGTTGCATCGGCTAGTAAGATCGATGAAAACTATATTCATTATCCCCGGTGTTTTATAGCTATCCTTATGGTTTGGAGAGAACCTGAATTTTATATTAAGCATTCCTGAAAATTTCCTTTATCTGATTAATAAATTTTTCCATGAAAACTGAATCTGAATCCGGGATTTGCCGGAGAATATTAATTGCGTTTTGCAAGTATGTGTTGGCTATTTCATAAGAATATTCAAGTGCATTTGAGTCTTTAAAAATCTGCAGAACTCTTTTAACATCGGATTCATTCAGGTTATTCCCGGAAAAAATATTTATCAACTCATCCTTCAGGTTTCCATTATTATGTTCAATTGCATGAACAGTTAATAATGTTACTTTCTTACTGGTGATATCGGAATATTTATCCTTATTCTGATTTTTCTTTTCATCAACGTTCCCGATATCATCATATATCTGGTAGGCAATGCCTAAATTACATCCGAATTCAAAAAGCTCATCAATCTTTTTACATTTAGCAGAAATGCCGCCAAAAAGAGCTGACAGTCCAAGCAATGCACCTGTTTTATACTTTGCCATTTCAAGGTAATCATTTTCTGAAATGTTTAAATTGTTGAAGTATGACCAGCTCATTTCTCTGTACTGACCTAAAGATAACATTGCTGCCACTTTATAAATCCATTGATAAACCAACAAAGAATCTTCAACTGATAACTGGTTAGCAAAAGTTTTTGTCATCATTGAACGTAAAACACTTGCATAACTGATTGACATACCGGGACCAAATTGAGCAAATAATGTTGGTCTCCCTCTTCTTAAAAGTGAATTATCCTGGATGTCATCAAAGATTAATGTGGAATTATGATATATTTCAACCGAAGCGGCAAGCTTTAATGCAATTTCTCTATCACCATTAAGCATCCTGGAAACGCATGCAAGTATAAACGGACGTAATCTTTTACCTCTGTCCATAAATCCCCACAATACCTTCTGCAAATCATCATCAAGTTCACTTAAGATTTGCTTTATAAATAAATCCGAATCTGCGACCAATCCGGAGATATAATTATCCTGAGTTATACCTGCTCCAATACTCATGCTTACTCCAAAAGTGATAGGCTATTTCATTGGAATTTTGTTTCTTCTTTAATACTCCGTCTTATTTATTATCAGATATATCAGTTACAACTTTATTATCTATTCTTTACATAAGTTAAATCTAAGGCGGAAAATAGTTTAAATTAGGTTTATAGTCAATTTCATTTTAATATTAGGGTAATGAGGGTTCTTCCCAAAGAAAAATTGTATTTAAAAAGATAAAGGTGATTATTTTCAGTTTTATCAACATTAAATTGATTTTCCAACGGCTTATTCCTAATTTAAGCCAGATAATTTTAACAAATCTGGAGAAGAAAAATGACAACTATAATTGATGTATTTGCCCGCGAGATACTTGATTCAAGGGGAAACCCTACATTGGAAGTAGAAGTTGAACTTGAAAGTGGCTTTATCGGAAGAGCTGCAGTTCCAAGCGGAGCTTCTACCGGCGAACACGAAGCCGTTGAATTAAGAGACGGCGATAAAACCCGCTATATGGGTAAAGGTGTTCTTAAAGCAGTTGAAAATGTTAATGATAAGATTGCCGATGAAATAATAGAATGGGATGCTTTGGACCAGGTTCGAATTGATAACTTTATGTGTGAATTAGATGGCACACCAAACAAAGGAAACCTTGGCGCAAACGCAATACTTGGCGTTTCGATGGCTGTTGCAAAAGCTGCCGCTGCTGCTTTAGGTTTACCATTATACCGCTATATCGGCGGAACTAACGCAAGAACTCTTCCGGTTCCTATGATGAATATTCTTAATGGTGGAAGTCATGCTGATAATAATGTTGATTTCCAGGAATTTATGGTTATGCCGGTTGGCGCACCTAACTTTGCAGAAGCTTTAAGAATGGGCGCTGAAACGTTTCATTCATTAAAATCTGTATTGAAGAAAAAAGGTTATAATACCGGAGTTGGTGATGAAGGCGGATTTGCTCCAAACCTAAAATCAAATGATGAAGCAGTTGAAGTTATTCTTGATGCTATTCAGAAAGCAGGATATAAACCTGGTGTTGATATCTGCATAGCTCTAGATCCTGCTGCAAGCGAGATGTATGACACTGAAAAAAAATTATATCAGTTTTTCAAATCCGATAAATCAAATAAAACATCAGCTCAAATGGTAGATTTCTGGGCAAACTGGGCTAAGCAATATCCTATTATCTCAATTGAAGATGGCCTTGCAGAAGATGATTGGGATGGTTGGCAATTACTTACCGACACTTTGGGAAGTAAAATTCAAATTATGGGTGACGATTTGTTTGTTACCAATACTGAAAGATTGGCAATGGGAATTGAAAAAGGAATTGCTAATTCAATTCTTATTAAAGTAAACCAGATTGGTACGCTTACAGAAACATTAAATGCAATTGAAATGGCTAAAACCAATGGTTATACTTCTGTTATCAGTCACCGCTCAGGAGAAACCGAAGATACAACTATTGCCGATATTGCAGTTGCTACAAATGCAGGACAAATTAAAACCGGTTCTGCAAGCAGAACAGACAGAATTGCAAAATATAACCAGCTTATCAGGATTGAAGAAGAACTTGACAGCGCTGCATTGTATTTAGGTCTTGATGCTGTTAATTACGTTAAAGAATAAAATATTCAAATAGACGAAATGAAAAGCGCCTTCAACAGGGCGCTTTTTTTTCCCCGTTACCTAATCATCAAAAATGAAAAAGGTAATTCAATCAGTCATTAGCAAAACTAAACGATCGAAATAATAACAAACAAAAGGGCATCCAAGAGGTATTTATGCCGCAACTTTCAATTAAACAATGCAATGATATAATTAAAAATAAAAAGATCGAATTCATCGATTTAAAATGTATTGACCTGCAGGGAAGACTGCACCATATTTCATTACCTGTCTACCCGGGAATACTCGAAAAACTTTTAAAGGAAGGAGTAGGTTTTGATGGTTCAAGCTTTGGATTCAGCAAGGTAGAGAACAGTGATATGATCCAGGTTCCGGATCTTGATACTGCTGTAATTGATCCATTCCGCGATGCATCAACATTAAGTTTTTACTCTCACATTCTTCTAACTGATGAAAAGAGAAGTCCGTTTTCCCAGGACGGAAGATACCTTGCAAAAAAAGCTGAAGCATTATTAAAACAACTTACCGGAGTTGATAAATCCTGGTGGGGACCTGAATTTGAATTTTATATTTTCTCTAAAGTTGAATATGATACAAGAACGGCTGCTTCATTTTACCGCGTTGAGCATGCAGAAGAGTTTTACAAGAAAGGTTATCACGCCGCAAATCCTTTTGATGCTTATGATGATTTCAGAGATGAAG
>CAZIDB010000061.1:0-5451 GCA_964537965.1 uncultured Melioribacter sp.
CTTCCCGTGGGTAAGGCCTGCCTGCCGGCAAGGCAGGGGTTTGGGGATGGGCTTTCTATTACCATGCATAAGCTTCCGGCGCCTGGTTGCCCGGCCCGGGCCAAATCTCATCAAGCTTTTTCATTATTTCGTCATCCAATTTAAAATCCAACGCAGAAATGTTTTCATCAAGCTGCTCAATTGTTCTTGGCCCAACAATAGGAGAAGTTATTGCCGGGTTCTGCAGCATCCAGTTAAGTGCAACAACGGAAGGCTTCTGATTTATTTCTTTACAGAGATTTTCATATTTCTCAATCTGCGGGCGAAGCTTTTCTGCAGAAGCTAACAATGCAGGACGTGAACGCCTGCCCGTTTCCGGTTTATCTAATATTCCGCAAAGAATACCGCCACCCATCGGGCTCCAGGGAATTATTCCTACTCCCATCGCTTTACAAGCCGGAATAACTTCAAGCTCGATATGCCGGTTTCGTAAGCTGTAAATACTCTGTTCGGAAACTAAGCCAAGCATATGTTTTTCTTTTGCTTTGTAATTTGCTTCAACAATATTCCATGCCGCAAAGTTACTGCTGCCCACGTAAATAATTTTTCCTTCGCGTATTAGTTGTTCCATTGCCTGCCATATTTCTTCCCAAGGAGTTTCTCTATCGATGTGATGCATCTGGTAAAGATCGATGTGATCGGTTTTAAGTCTTTTTAAACTATCTTCGCAGGCGCGTTTGATATTGTAAGCAGATAATTTTGAATCGTTAATCCAGTCGCTCATTCCCCCGTAAACCTTGGAAGCAAGGACAATTTTTTCTCTTCTTCCTCCATTTAGCGAAAGCCATCTACCAATAATTTCTTCTGTCTGCCCCTTGTAAGATCCGTAAACGTTTGCGGTATCAAAGAAATTAATTCCGCAATCAATTGCGTGATCCATTATCTTGTAACTTTCCTCATCGGTATTGTACTGCCCGTAATTCATTGTTCCAAGACAAAGCCTGCTTACTTTTAATCCTGAGCGTCCAAGATGAGTACACTCCATTTCTCTCTCCCGTTTTTTTCTGAGTAATTTATTTAATTCATTATTGAAAGACAATTGCCATAATGATTTTATGAAGTTAAAAGTTCATTATTAAATATTTATTCTTTAACAACCATCTTTTCAATTGCAAAACCAAAGCCTTATTTTGGAAGAGAAAATTCCATTTATTTTACAGAGAGAATAATGAAATTAAGAAACGTTTTTTTAGCTGTTGTCCTGTTGGGTATTTATCCGTTTAACTTTTTGTATTCACAGGCAGAAGTTCTTTTGGTGCTTGGTTCGGATACGGCCATATGGGATGGTATGAGTACAAGTAACTATAATTGTCATTACAAATTGGATCTTTTTACTGATCCTTCAAGGAACGGTCAGAGAATTATGGATGCTACATACAGAAACAATTATAAGGATTCTTATGGGCAAACAGTTAAACTTACCTGGTGGATGATGGCCGGAAATATTTTTCGTTATGCGGATAATACGAACGTTCCCCTGGCAAACACGATGACTTTGTACCTGATGAAAAAATATAACAGCGATGCAATTAAACAGTTCGGTGATGAATTATCATTACACTACCATACTTTCAGCTGGACAGATTATGACGGTGACGGAAAATATTTCTGGAACCAGGCTCATAGCTTTAACGAATGCCGCGAAGATTTTGATTTAACACTTGCCCAGTTTCTTCTTGAAGAAAATACATTCCCTGTTTCATTCCGCAGCGGATGGCATTACATGGGCAACGAATGGCAGCAATATTTAGATCAGCTTCTGCTATTTAGTATGCACAATCATTACCCCCATGTAAGAACCGACCCGACAGAACCAATTGATAATGTTTATGACTGGTCGAAAGCGCCCAAGACTTTTATACCTTATCAGCCGGCGCCGTATAATTATCAATTACCCGGCGGCAACAGGGGATGGAATTTAAGATCTGTTTATATGGCAAGTGTTTCTCAAAGTACTATGGATAATATGTTTGCGCAGGCAAAAAGCGGCAAAACACAGGTTGCATGTTTCTGGGCTCATCTTCCGGAAGAAGATTTTCTTGATAACGTTGCAAGGATTGACAGCATTGCTCATCAATCCGAAATAAAGTACCCATCGGTTAAATTCAGGTATTGTACCGCTATAGAAGCAATGCAGAGGTGGTTAAAGACGAGCGATACAACCGCGCCCGCAATACAGATTGAAGAAGAGTTAAGTGGGAATAAAGTTAAATTCACAATTAAAAGTGATGAAGCAATTTTCCAGGCGCAGCCATTTGCAGCAGTAAAAAATATTTATGAACAATATCTTGTTGTAAACTTTACAAAGATTGATGACAAAACATGGCAGTCGGTTGAGGAGCATGATAAAGAAAAACTTGCAAAATTTGGTGTGGCGGTAACAGATGCGGTTGGAAACCTTAACACAAAATTTATAACGTATCTGCCGGATGATATTTTTATTGACAACACCGATAAAGATTATTCTGAATTAAGCGGCAGTTGGTCAAATTCAACAAAAGCAGCCTGGGGAGATAATTCAAGAGTAGTTACGCTAAAGACTGAAGATTCTGTTGCAGTTAAGTGGAATATTAATGTTGAACAATCCTGCAAGTACAATCTATTTATCCAGGTGCCCGCTATATCAAATTCTGTTACAGAAAGAAATTTTAAAATAAATTGCGGTGGCAACACTTACTTTAAAACAATGTCTGATGAAATTGTGCAAATGGATTGGGTTTATATCGGTACATTTAATTTTGAAAAGTATGAGAACAATTATATTGAAATGTCTGCTACCGGCAAGAATCAATCAGGCAAAATATTTTCCGCAGACGTACTAAAAATTTCTGCTCTTGTAAGAGATGTGGAGTTAAGAGCATATCCAAATAATATCACACTGGGATCTGTAAGTATAGAGGATACATCAACAATACAATTAGTAATTTCAAATCAGGGCATAAATGACCTTACAATTAATTATATCAGTTCTGTTCATAAGAATGTGAAAGCGGATACAACTTTTCCTCTGGTATTAAAAGGAATGTCCGCAGTTACCGTTCCTCTGAAATTTCATTCTTCAACCATCGGTTCTGTAGAAGATTTCGTTATTATCAGCAGTAATGATCCGGTTCATCCGTTAGCAAGAATTCCCTTTATTTGTAATGTGTTAAATTATTTTGCTATAGCAGACAATGAAGATGCAGGCATATATACAGAGTATGGAGCCTGGTATTTCAGCAATGCTAAAGCTAATGGAAGCACCAGTCGTTATGCAAACCAGAACCTGGGAGCAAGTGCGGTCTTTAATCCTGTTGTTAAGAAGAACGGTCTTTACGAAGTGCTTGAGATTGTACCTAAGACAGTTAACGCTACAGACAAGGCTTTATATATTTTAAGCGAAAATGATGTGCCGGTTGATTCTGTTTTTGTAAATCAGAATACAGGCAGCGGTAGTTGGGTAGCAATAGGGCAATATAATTTTAAGGCAAACTCAAAAGTTTCTGTTAAAGTTGTTGATGTTGGTTTAAGCACGGTGGGAACGGTTATCCGTGCGGATGCGGTAAGAATTCAATTGCTGCAGGAAACAACAGGAATAAATGAATTAAGCAATTCATCTTTGCCGAAAGAATTTAAATTGGAACAGAATTATCCTAATCCGTTTAACCCGGTTACAAAAATAAAATATACAATTCCTGTAGGGGCGTATGGCAATACGCCCTTACAAATAAAGGTGTATGATATTTTAGGCAATGAGGTAGCAGTACTAGTAAACGAAAAGCAGCCGGCAGGAGTATATGAGGTTGAATTTTCCGCAGAGCAGTTTAGTAGCGGAATATATTTTTATAATTTGAGATATGGAGAAAACAGCATAACAAAAAAAATGTGCCTGATGAAGTAACAATTGGTAAAAGAGCAGAATTGATTAATTGAAATAGCACAGGAAATTTGATAAGTTTGAAAAGTAAGTGTTATTAGTAAGGAATTAGTATGGATACAATAAATGAAGAAGACCTTCTTTTTTATATAACAAAAGAAGATGTTCAATATGAGGCTTTGGAAAAAATCGGCAGAAAATTGACTGAAGACGAATTAGAATTCGCTAAAGAAGGACTTGAATGGGGAATACTAGAATCAATTTGGATAATTTACAATACGGTTTTTTATGAAATGATACCTAATTAGAAATATTGTGTATACATAGTAAATTCTTATAATAAATGATTACAAAAAGAAAGTCTCCAACCGATACTCTTGTTGATAAATTTTTACAACAAGTTCAGAAAATTCACATTAATACAGAATTAATAAAAGTGCTAAAAGCAAGAGTATTCAAAATTGCTAATGCAAATGTATTAATACGTGCTGCATCTTCACCAGTTGGGCTAAATGGAAATTACTTCTTTGGTATTAATTACATTACCGTTGAAGAAATGGCAAATCTTGATAATCCTTTCGTTGCTTTCATATGTGGCGATTTAAATAGTGTTGTAATTATTCCTGCAAGTATCCTGTTTAATAATCTCAAATTTATTAGCCATGATAGAAACGGTGAATATAAAATCCTTATTGATAAAAATTTTAATATTGCACTCAAAGGCCGTAATAATAGAATTTTATGTAAAGACTTTATTAATAATTGGGATATTCTTCTGACTACTCAGTCTAATAACAAAACAGAAAAAGAATCCATTGAAGAAAGCTATCATTCAATTTTACAGGGAAGAATTTTGGAGATAGGAAATGTACGTGGGTTTCAAACCTATTGCCCTAATAAATCAAAGATATTTAACGGCAGGAAGTTGGCTGAAATTGCAACATTAGAGTCTTGTCCCGATTTACAATTTTCAGATTATGAATTATTAAAACAGATTGATGTTTTATGGTTTAAAGATAAAGGCAATCATTTAATACCAGAGTGTGCTTTTGAAGTAGAACTTTCTACGGGGACTTGGTCGGGAGTTGGTCGAATGGCATCACTAATTGATTACTCAAATGTTCGCTTATATGTAATTTCAGATAACTCGAAAAAGTATAATCAAGTAATAAATGTTTTACCCACCTTACAAAATAGATACAAATATATTTCTACAGACATAATTGGTGATCTGTATTCATCTGAACTACAATTGAAAGAGTTAAGAGAAAAAATAGGTCTATAACGAAAGGTTATAAATCAAATCGGGGACTTTTACGAAGCAAATTTTAAAATTTCTAGTTCGGTATTCTTGTTAACGTTTTTTAAAATTTCATCAACCTGCGACATAACAACATCTTCAATTAAATATTCACCACAACCCTCACATTGCAATACAGGCAAATCTTTAATAATAATTACAGAGTTACCATTTGTTTTAAAAGGCATATTTGTAACAACTCTTTGTAATTCTTTTCCGCAATTATGGCAAATCATTTTTTTCTCCTGATCTTAAA
>CAZIDB010000061.1:5551-22610 GCA_964537965.1 uncultured Melioribacter sp.
TTTAATAGCTTATTCCAAGCGATAGATAATGTCTTCCTTCCAAAATTCCGAAAGGCTCATAAGCATAATCAACTCTTAATGGAATATTTGAAAGAGTATATTTAAAACCTGCGCCGTATGTCATTCCTCTTTCATCATAATTGTTCTGGTAACCGATTCGCGCTGTGAACATATCCATATATTGGTATTCAGCGCCGAATTTAGTTTTCTCACCAAAGTCACGCGGGTGTCTTGATTCAAAAGCTAAAAGGAAATGATGTTCCTTGTTTTCCTCATAAAAGAAGTTAAGAGGTTCAACTGTAACACCAAAGCTTACCGCAAACGGAAGAGGAAAGTCTGTTCTTTCATAACGGAATTCTCGTGAGATGTTCTGAAGTACGGCGGCAAACCGGATTCCGTTATAAAGAAAATCATAGTAGGCGCCAATATCTGCAGCCAATGGAAGAGAATTGATTTTACTGCTCTCGTATTTCTTTTGTGAAAGAACGCTATCAAGACTTGATACCCATGCATCTCCAAGGTTCTGATAAATATATTTGATATGAACGCCATATGAAAACCTATCAGTTACTTTCTGAGAGAAAGCGATTCCAACTGTAAAAGCCTTGGGTGAAAAAACACCGGTTTCAATGTAACCTTCAGTATTACCCGCACGTCTTGTACCGTAGAAATCTCCATAATCCATGGACATAAAGCTTAAACCTATTACTCCAAAATCCCATGCGTTTACAGCGGCGGCAATTGCATTATAATTTATATCTACAATTCCTTTTGTGTGGTTAAGGCTTACGTCAACATCACTTTTCATCCAGCTAATCAATGCAGGATTCCAGAAGATACCGTTTGAGTTTAGTGTAGTAGTAACGCCAACTCCGCCTTTGCCCATTACTTCAGCAGAAACAGGATTCTCGAGGAAGCGGAATCCCACCTGTGCCTTCTTAACAGCCTGAGGATAGATGGCTCCACCGACCGAGGCAATAACCAGGATAATTAATAAAAATTTATTTCTCATATAAAACTCCGATTAACATTACAAAATTTGTATTACAGTTCTTTGTCTTTAAACAGATTATCATAGCCTTACCTAACGATTACGAATTTAACAAATTGGTTATCTAAATTATTTCCATTAATATCCGAGCAATCTGTTACAGCAAGAATATAAATTCCGGCTGTTACATACTGGTTAGTATCTGTTCTCTGATCCCAATCGTCATCTGCAGTACCGTAATGCTCAATAGTTTTTACAAGATCGCCTGTTTCCGTAAATATTTTAAGATTGCATTTTGCCGGAAGGTTAAAGAATGAGATTTTATCTACAACCTTTCCACCACCAGTTAAATACGCTCCGGCGGCTACTGTTGCAGGATTAGGCACAACTCTAACCTGATTGGCAGCATTAAGACCTGCCTTAAAAGGTGTAACAGGTAAAAGCGAACGTGTAACGTATCTTGAGCTTTCTAATTTAGCACCCGTGAATAATCCTGAAGTATTTTGTGTCCCGTTATCAACAGCAGTAACAGCATAATAATAATCAAGTCCACGCTGAACATTCACATCTTCAAAAGTGGTTACATTTCTGTCTTTTATTTCAGTAATTAATTCCCATTTTAATTTACTTTTTTGATCTAACGGATCATTTGTAAGTAATGAACCTTGTTTTCTGTAAATCCTCCATGCATACCAGTCATCTACGCCGGTTTCAGCATCATTAAAGTAAGTAGGATTGGGGTAGCTCCAGCTTACAATATTTTTATCTGCATCTGCAGATACGCTGATATCCGGTGGAGGTGGTGTAGCGGGGATTGAAAGATTTTTTTCTAATCTTGTCCATGCCCAGTAAGCGCGGTCAAGTGTTTTCCACAACGAATCGACACCTTTCATAACCCACTGATTTTTTGCCGAGTCGGATATTTCTTTGTTCAGCCAGGCACTGCCAATAGAGTCAGCCATATGATGGCCAATACTACCAACACCAACTGCATAAACAAAAGTAACCGAATCATATCTTCCCGTTTTTGAATCTTTAGTTAATTCATATGGGCCGACAGTAATAAATCTCATCGGACCTGATTCAGGTTTTGTATCAAAACCTTCGGTTAACGGATCGAGCGGGAAGCGGCCACGCGAATCATCACCGCGGTAAGTTAATTTTAAACCATTGTCTCTTCTTCCCCAGAAATCTTTTGTAATTGTTCCATGAGGCAATGCATAAGGCTGGTTCACATCATCAACCTTTTCATTATAGGATTTGTCTGCATATAATAATGTAAAGCCGGGAATTTGTGTTGAATATAAGTGTCCTGTTACCCTGTCCGGGTCACCCGTATCATCTGATGAACCGTTTGTATATGCAACGGTTGAGGGACTTTTTGTATCCCAGTAATATGCAACGTATAAGGAATCTCTTCCGGTATTAGTAACTAATTCTGACTTCCTTTTAAACCAGCTATCAAGGTCATCGCTGCCTTCAAAAGCGAATCTGTTTAAAACTGCGTATTCACCGGCTTTTGATGGACCAAAACTAAATGATAAAGGCCACCAGAATCTGATTGTCTGGTCAACAGGTTTTAATGAATCAGGAGTTCCGGCTCGCGGCAGAGAAATTTCTCCGGTGAATTTATGAGTGGTTTTCCATATAAAAAAATCACCTAAAAACTGGTTTGAGAAACCATACATTTCGCAACGGCTTCGTATACCAAACTGAAGCAGTACATCCTCGAACTCAATCTTTATGTCTGACTTCATCGTCGGATCCACATTCCATCTGTAGGGAGCATTAACCTGTATACCATCTACTACAATGTTTGGCGGGCGATATCTTCTTGTTTCAATAGCCCAGTCCGTGTAACCAATATTTCTGAATGCATCTCCGCTAAGATACATTGCTTTTTCAACACCTTTTGCATCTTTAATTCCATTATCATCAAGACAGATTGGGTTATATATCTGATAAAGTATGTTTGATTGGTATTCATCAGCAGGCCAGTAGAATATTTCTGTTTCCTGAGGTGAACCTGTTGTTAGGTTCCAGCTGAACTGGGATAATAACCCACCCAAAGGATAAGAAGGATCCGACCCGTTTGACCGTAGCATTTCTAGATTGAATTTTCCTACATCAAACATCATTGGGGTTGGATTGTAATTCCTTTGTGCAAAAGACAAAGAAGTAAATCCAAATACCATGATAAATGTGTAAAGTGCTTTCTTGTATTTCATATTACTTCCTAAATCAAATTTCTTATTTACTTGTTTCATATTAACGCTCACAATTCTTTTTGTTATAAGTTAAAGATTAACTTTGAATCCAAGCGTTATACGTCTTGGGTTTAAAAATATTACTGAATCATACCAGCCGGTATCTATGTGGTTATCATCGGATTTATACTGGCCCCATTGGTCACTGCCACCTTTATCCGGCGTCTGCAAAGATTCTTTGTATGCAGCATACTGTGATTGAGTCATATTAGCTGTGTTAAGCCATTTGTTATTGGTAAGATTTTGTATTGTAATATAGAATTCAATTTCTCCATATGGAGTTGTGAATACTTTTGATCCCTTGAAGTCGATATTCCAGCGGTTAACAATGTCTACATATTTTCTTTGAGTAGCGTCCTGTTCATTTGCATTAAGAAGGAATCTTCCGCCGTCTTTCCATTCAAAGAAGAAGTTAGCGTAAAGACCGCCGAGTAAATTCATTCCATATAATTCCGGACCGAAATCTATTGGTGTATGGAGATTAAGGTTAACGTTTCCTCTTGGCAAAGGTTCGCTTGTTGATATATTCGCATTTCTTAATTCACCTTCAAGTGCTTCAAGCCTGTTCTCGTAAATAATGCTTAAGCCCATCTGGCCGGCACTTGTAATTCTGTAATCGTACATTGCCGTAAACGTAATAAATTTACCCATAGATTTTTCCAACCGAACTTCAACACCACGAATATCTTTATAAGAATCCGGATAATAAAGAGTAACCCAGTTATCGCCGTAATAATTCTTATATGATCTTGCGAGCGGTTCATTGCTTACATCCTTATAATAAGCTGTTACGTTTACAAGAAACTCTTCAAGGAAAATTTGTTCATATCCGAATTCATATGAAACTGTTCTTGCCATATCAAGACCCGGAGTTGGAACAGTAACGCTGCCCGGATTAAGATAAGTGTTGTACATAAAAGAAATAGGCGGTCTCTGGTAAAAATGTCCGTAGTTAAAATACATTTTACTCTTTTCTGTAATAGGGAACGAAACACCCAATCTTGGAGATAAATAAACCTGCACTCTGTTCTCAGTTGTCGGCCATCCAGGAGGCGAATCAAGTAATTGTCTCCATGCTAACCACCTTTCATAACTCATCTCTACGCCGGGTAGATTGATATAAATTTCATTATATAATCTTGCATAATCTTCATCTGCAGGAAAACCGGCCGAATAACCTTTCTTATTGGGATTAAGATAATCAAGTCTCAAACCACCGTTAAGAATAAGTCCTTCGAACTCAAGCTTATCCTGTGCATATAATCCTATCTCTAAAGGTTTTGCTTTATAGTATTGCCATGTATTTGGAGTGTAAGAAAGCTGTGCCTGCAGCCAGGTACCGGCATATACAAAAAGATTCTGCATCTTTGCAGAGAAGCCGGCCTCGAATTGATGGTGTCTTCCAAGCTGTGCAGTAAAATCCCCCTTTAACTGGTAAACGTAAGAATAAGAAGAGTCGATTCTTTGAATTCCTCCAAACACATCGAAATCATTATTTGGATCTGCAACCGGGTTAGTATTGCCGTTTGGTGTTCCATAAATGGGAACAGGGAAGTAATAATTTCTTTTAGCCTTTGCACTATAGAAAGAAACTAAATTTTTCCCTCCGGTTGTATCCATGCTGTAAGGGTGAAGAGTCTGGTCTGTATAACCAACCTGGAAATCAATGGTATAAAACATTTTTGAATTAAGTGTATGAGTAAACTTTGCTCCGCCAACAGCATACTGCTGATCATAGAATTGTAATCTGCTTTTATTAAATAACTGTCTGTAACCTGCACTTCCAAGTAAAGCGCCCTGAGCCAAAACTGAAGAAGGAGTATTATTTAAGTATGCAAAACTTTGTGAGTAATCCTGTAAAGCTCCGCCGTAAGTAGTGTTCCTGCCTGCTGTAAGGGATTTAATTTTTGCTATCATTCCGTTAACGGAGAGTTTCATACTGTTAGGCAGAATAGTGGTTAGTTTTAACTGTGCATTCCAATCTTCATAGTGATCGCGTGGACCAATTGGAAATGCGAATTGCGAATTTTCATATTTACCACCGAACATAAAGGTTGTTCTTTCAGAAAACTCATTCCAGATAGGAATGAAATCACCCGGTACAGGACCGCTAATACTGCCTTCAATATAGTAATCAATTTTATCCTGGAATTTATATTGAGGATGTTGCAGTTTCCACAATTCCCATCTTTGAAGTGAATCTAAAGGTGCAAGTGATTTTGTTTTGTTTCTCTTGCCCCACCCTGTAAAACCCTGAAACTCTGATGGAACAAGCGTATCTGCAGCTGTTACTCCTCTGAACGCATAACCGCTTGCAGATGTATCGGCAAATACTCTGTAAATCCATGAATCATTACTATAAGGATTTGTACCGAAAAATCTTTTCTGGTTAGCAGGAGCAATATCTGTCTTAATGCTAATCTGGTATTTATCGCGGCTACCTTCTTTGGTTACAACATTTAAAAGTCCGGATCTGATTCCACCATATTTTGCCTGGAAGCCACCAGTCAGAATTTGTATTTCCTGTACAGTGGTTGAGTTTAACGCTATATATGAATTTTCTGTTCTCGGATCCTGTAGTGAAATTCCGTCAATTCTTACATCTGTTTCTCTTATTGAACCTCCGCGAACACTAAGGCCGTTACCTTGTTCACCGCTAACAAGCTCAACACCTTTTACTGTACCTAAAAATTCATCAACTCTAAGTATGGGCATTTGCTCTAATCTTTGAATTGCAATTACCTCCTGCGTTGCAGAAACGTCCTGCTTAATAATTTCTCTTTTAGCGGTAATCACTACCTGATTGACTTCAATAGCCGTTGATGACATTTCAAAGTTCAAAACAATGGTGCGGTCAATATCAACAACAACATCTCTTTGGATAAGATTTGCATAGCCGATACTGCTTGCTTTAAGAATATATCTTCCCGGCGGCACGTTTAGTATATAGTAATAGCCGTCGAGATCTGCTGCGGCTCCGAGTGGTGAATTGAGCGATGTTTCTGTTCCATTAGATAATATAGAATGTGTTATTACAATATTAGCTGATGGAATAGGTTCGCCGGTTTGTTTGTCTATTATACGTCCTGTAATCTTGGCGCTTGCTGCGAAAGAAATATTAAGCGACGACAACAGGATAAATAGAATGAAAAGTTTTGCTTTGTATAGCTGTTTCATCTTTATCCTTTCTTTGGTTTAAAGAATGTTTTTCCAATGATGAAACTATTACTGCTGTCAAGAACAAGCAAGTGTTATTTAACATAAAAAATTCTCAAACTTTTGGGGAACTTTTATTTTTGAATATGGATGTGTGAGGCTTTACCCGGTGTAGAAATTTTTAACGACAGTTTGAAAACAAAATAGTAATTTGCACAACAAATTCTTCCTGAAAATCTTTACTCCAAACTTTATAAAGGTGAATAATGAAAATTGAAAAAATCGAACTCCGCCATGTTAAACTTGAACTTGTTGCTCCGTTTGTTACTTCAATGGGTGTGGAAACTCATGAAGAACACATCATAGTTAAAGTTGATTCCGAAGGCATTACCGGCTGGGGAGAATCTGTTGCAGAAGGAACGCCATTCTATTCTTATGAAACAGTACAAACCGCATGGCACATTCTTAAAGAATTTATTATTCCCGAAATATTAGGTAAAGATATTGAAAATGTTGATGAGGCTATTGCTTTAGGCGCCCGCGTGCGCGGACATATGATGGCAAAGGCCGGATTGGAATCTGCCCTGTGGGATTTGTTTGCAAAGCAAAAAAATATTTCACTCTCAAAAATGCTTGGGGGAACAAGGGAAAGAATTGATGTTGGCGTAAGCATCGGCATTCAGCCTTCTGCAGAAATTCTTTTGAAGAAGATAGAAGGATATCTTAAAGAAGGATATAAAAGAATTAAAATTAAAATTGCGCCCGGAGAAGATATTGATTTTGTTAAAGCAGTAAGAAAAGAATTTCCTGATATACTTTTCCAGGTGGATGCTAACTCCGCTTACTCACTTGATGATATTGCCCTGTTTAAGGAAATGGATGATTACAAATTGCTTTTAATTGAACAGCCGTTAAGCTATGATGATATTTTCGATCATTCAAAATTGCAGAAGGAATTAAAGACAGCGATCTGCTTGGATGAAAGCATTCACTCGTTGGCAGATGCAAGAGCAGCGATTGAATTGAATAGCTGTAAAATTATTAATATAAAACCGGGGAGAGTAGGCGGCTTTACAGAATCAAAATTAATTCATGATTATTGCGCTGAACATAATATTCCAGTATGGCATGGAGGTATGCTTGAATCAGGCATTGGCCGTGCAGGAAATGTTGCGCTCGCTTCATTACCAAACTTTACTTTGCCCGGAGATATCTCTGCAAGTAAGCGTTATTACAAAGAAGATATTGTTTATCCTGCATTTGAAGTTGAACCTGATGGAACAATGATAGTCCCAACCAAACCGGGAATCGGAGTAGAAGTTCTTAAGGACAGGTTAGATAATGTAACGGTATATAAAGAAGAATTTAAAATGTGATTGGTTTTGTTCTTCATATATTTAAACAGACGGGCTGACCAAAAAGTAAGATTGTCATCACGAGCAAAGCGAAGTGATCTCATTTTTAGTTTTAAAAAATAGATTGCTTCGTCGTTATACTCCTCGCAATGACAGCCATACTACTTTTTAAACAGCCCCTTTAATTTTGAAAATTTAACAGACAAACCGGAATGAAAAAATCTCTTACAAATTATTTAGTCATTCTCCTCTCAGCTCTTTTATTTACCTGCTGTGGCAGCAACTCAAATGTTGCTGATCTTGTATTAAAGAACGGATACATCTATACAGTTGACTCACTTAAAACAATTGCAGAAGCTGTTGCAGTAAGAGAAGGGAAAATTATTTTTGTTGGTAAAGATGCTGATGTGGAAAAATTCATAGGCAATTCAACAAAAGTAATTGACCTAAAAAAGAAATTAGTTTTGCCCGGATTTATAGACAGCCATTGTCATCCGGCTTACGGGGCGGCTCATCAACTTTTTGATGTTATGCTGAACGGGTTGAAATCAGTTAAAGAATATCAGAAAGCAATAAAAGATTTTGCAGATGCTCATCCAAATGATAAGTTTATTAAAGGCCGGGGCTGGGTAAATACATTGTTTGGCAAGACCGGTCCTGACAAAAAAATTATTGATGAAGTTGTTAAAAATATTCCAGTTATAATTTCTGATGATGGCGGACATGCAAAATGGGTAAACTCAAAAACTCTTGAACTTGCGGGGATAACCAAAGACACCAAAGATCCCGAAGGTGGTATAATTGAACGTGATCCGCAAACAGGTGAGCCGACAGGAACACTTAGAGAAAATGCAGCGGATCTTGTCAGTCATTTATTTCCTGATTATACAGTTGAGCAGCTTGAAGAAGCAATTCTGCATTATCAGCAAATGGCTGCATCATTTGGTATTACAACTTCGCATGACGCTTCGGTTGATGTTGATGGAAATGATTTTAACGCCTATAAGAATCTTGAAGAAAAGAAGAAATTAGCAATGCATTTCTGCGCATCATTGTACGTAGATCCTGAAAAAGATTTAGACCAGATAAAGCCAATGATTAAAGACAGAGAAAAATGTAAAGGGAAATTATTCCGCATTAACTCCGCAAAAATTTTTATTGATGGTGTTGTTGAAGGCAGCACGGCCTATCTTAAAGAGCCATATAAACATTTGCCGGATTCATATGGAGAATATTTATGGAAAACAGACAAGTTGAATGAGATGTGCGCCGGGCTTGATAAGAATAAATTCCAGATTCATGTTCATTCAATAGGGGATGCGGCAACCGCTGTTACACTTGATGCCTTTGAATATGCGGCTTCCCAAAACGGTAAACGGGATTCTCGTAATTCCATTACGCACTTACAGCTTGTAGATGAAAAGGATATTAAACGATTTAAAGAGCTCGGTGTTGTTGCTATTCCGCAGCCATATTGGTTTGCCAAAGACGATTATTATTACAAGATACAATTACCGTATTTAGGACGAGAGCGAGCCGATAAGGAATATCCGATGAAAAGTTTTTTTGATGCGGGAGTTGTTGTTGCTTCAGGTAGCGATTATGCGGTAACAATTCCGTGCAACCCGTTAAATGCAATTCAAATCGGAATTACAAGAAGCCAGCTTGATGTAAATGATCCGGATGAAGTTCTTTGGCCGGAAGAGCGGGTAACCCTTGAGCAGATGATTAAAAGCTTTACAATAAACGGGGCTTACGCAAACTTCCTTGAAAAAGAAACAGGATCAATTGAAGTTGGAAAAAGCGCAGATATGATTGTGCTGGATAAGAACCTGTTTGAGATTCCGGTAAATGAAATAAGTAAAGCAAAAGTAATGCTTACTATTTATAATGGAAGGGAAACATTCAAAGATAAAGTTTTAAACAATTAAGAAGGATTGACTGGTAAGTTAATAGTATATTTTGTCATTCCCACGAAAGCCTACCTGCAGCAGGGTGTTGCATAACTTGATAATTACGCATCCCGAGCGAATCCGCCGTGGCGGAGAGGGATGATTTTAATTTGTTTTCGTGGTTCGACTCCGCTCACCACGATAAAATATGTTTTTCTGTAACAGCCTGCGCAAGCAGGTGGGAATCTATTATAAGAACATTATGTAGATTCCCGTTCCTGCTTACCGCAGGCAAGTGCACGGGAATGACAGTCTGAAAAATAATTTTATTGACTTAGAATAATGGGCTTTTTATAAATCTCCAATATTGCCGATTATTCTCCGCCATAAATCGCTTCCGTTTAATCCGTTTGTCATTATTACTATTCCGCTTCCTTTGGCAGGATTGAACTGGCTGTAACACCTGAAGCCGGTTCTGTTTGCACCGCTGTGATAAATAATTTTTCCGGAAACTGTGGAATCGATTGCCCAGCCTAATCCCCAACTGACAGATAAACCAAGTGCATTGCCGGGCCTGTCAATAGGCTCTCTAATATACACTCCAACTTGCGGAGTAATCATTTCTTCTTTCATCTTTTCAGATAAAGAAGAATTTTCATTACTGACTGGTTTCATTATCTTAACAAGAAATTTTGCGTACTCTTCCGGAGTAGTGTAAAGTGTGTATGCGGAATTAGCATGAGTATACTTTGATCTGGTTAAATAATTTCCTGCTGTATCATGTCCGGCGGAAATAAAAGAATCGATCTCCTTCGTCCAGACAAAACTTGTGTGCTTAAGGTTTAACGGGTCAAACAGTGTTCGTTTTGCATAAACTTCAAGCGGTTCGCCGGTTATCTTTTCAATTACTCTTTGCAGATAAAACATGCCTTCACCGGAATAACTGAACTGAGTTCCGGGTTTAAAATAAATCAGTAAAGGTCCTTCTCTTTCTTCTTCGCCTTTGCGCCAGTTTGGTAAACCGCTTGTATGAGAAAGAATCATTCTTGCCGTAATTAGTTTATCATAATTCTCTTCACAAATAAATTTTTCTTCAAGATAATTGTACAATGGTTTATCAAGATCAAGCTTTCTCTCATCAACTAGTTTTAAAACAACATAAGAAAACATTGGTTTCGTCATAGAGCAGGCTTCGAAGATGGTTTCATTAGTAACAGGCGTTTGAAGAGTAACATCCGCAAAACCAAATTGTTTTGAGGAGACAATCCGATAATCAGAAATAATTGAAACAGAAACACCCGGGACATGAAGTTCATTCATTAAAAGAGGAGTAAGACTATCCACAGTAAAAATCCTTGACGCTAAATCAACAGGATAATCGAGAGCTTTTTTTTCAATTTTATTCAAAGCTAAATAAGCTGCCCATCTTACATCCTCATCATTATCATTAAGCAGCTTTTGAATTTCATTTACGGAAGAGGATGCTGTAGCTTCCAAATTTCCCAAAGCAATTGCAGAGCAATATCTTACGTTTTCATTTTTATCTTTTAACGCTTCAATTAAATAGGGGAGAGCTTCATTTATATTTTTACCAAGCTTGCTAAATACAATTGATGCGCCCCATCTTATACTTTCATCTTCATTCTGTAGAGCAGGGATAAGATAAACAACTGCGGGTTTACCAATATTTGTTAATGCATTTACAGCTTTACCGATTAGAAAAGGATTTTTATCGGGGAAACAATTAATGAGAGTCGTTATTGTTTCTTCATTTGCATCATTAATATTTCCAAGTTGTTCGGCTGCGTTTTCACGGACATTATCCTGCTGGTTCTTGTCATTTAATTGTTGGATATAAGTCTGGATAGAATTATTCTTTTCCTGCGGAAAGAATTGAAGCGCAATCAAAAAAAATAAAATTGTACAGCGAAGAAATTTGGATAAAAACATTTTCATCCTCTGATGATTTACATTTTGGTAATCTTAGCCAGATCGTTAAATTCATCGGCAAAAGAAAATATTGAAGGGAAACCGCCGGTATGAATAAAAATTACCGGTATGTTTTTGTCAATCTTTTCTTTACGAACAAGATCAATTAAACCGGACATTGCTTTACCCGTATAAACCAAATCAAGGATTATTCCTTCCGCTCTGGCACAATCTATTACGGCTTTTTTCCCGGCTTCTGTCGGTATTCCGTATGTGCCCCGGTAGTCTTCGTAAATTTCTATGTCGTTCAATTTAATTTCAGGATTTACTTCAAGCAGGTTTTTGCTTTCTTCAATTAACTCGAGCGTCCTTGTTTTAATTGCTTCGGCCGTTCTTGAAACGCTTACTCCGATAATCCTTGCGTTGGGCATAAATAATTTTGCACCAAGAATTACTCCGGCAAATGTTCCGCAGGATCCAACGGTAAGCACAACCTGAACTTTATCCTGCCCGAACTGTTCGGATAATTCTTTCATTGCGTTAACATAACCCAATGCAGCTAAGCCGGTACTTCCGCCAATCGGAATAACGTAAGGCTTGCGTCCCTGTTCCCTTAATTCATTTGCCCATTTTTCCATTGCTGCATTTAAGTGATCATTTTCGTCGTCGTCAACAAGGAAGCGGATTTCAGCATCAAATAGAACATCAAGCAGAAGATTGCCTTCGCATTTTTTAAAGTCTGCTCCACCCAGAACAAGTTTAATATCAAGATTTAATTTTCGTGCGGCGGCAGCAGTCATTCGTGCGTGGTTGGATTGTACGCCTCCTGTTGTAATAACAGTATCGTATCCACCTTTAATGATATTAACAAAATCGAATTCAAGTTTTCTTGCTTTATTTCCTCCACCGGCAAGACCGGTTAAGTCGTCTCTCTTAAAAAGAAGTTTTGATAAACCTGTTTCATTTGCAAAGCGCGGGGCATCTTCAAGCGGAGTAGGAAGATTTGCAAGGTGAATACGTTCAAATTTTTCTAACATTGGTTCTCCAAGTATTGTAATGATGTTTTTTCTAAAGGCCTCAATTAAATAACTCACCTCCCCGCCTAGGCTGTCTAAAAAGTTTTATGGCTGTCATTGCGAGGAGTATAACGACGAAGCAATCTATTTTTTAAAACTAAAAATGAGATCACTTCGCTTTGCTCGTGATGACAATCTTACTTTTTGGTCAACCCCGGTGATAGGGGGTGGTTAAAATTTATTTGCGAATTCAGATATTCTCTTAAGCCATCCAATTCATTTTATTACTCTAAGCACCTGGTACGGTTCATTTGTACGGACAAGATGCTCAAACATCTTGTATGTTGCAAGTCCGATCATTGATTGCGGTTCAAGCGCCTGCACAATTATATTTCCAGCTAATTGATTCGTTGGTATGAAGTAGTAATCGGAAGCATTTGTTAAAGCAAATTCTTTTTTCATCACAGTTGGATTAATAACCATATCGCCTTCAAAATCAATCGAATCAACTTTAGTGATCAGATATTGTTCAACTTTCATTTTTTTCTTTGGCTCAAACGATGAGAATTTAAAATTCTGCCGTTTCATCCAATCAACAAGTTCATTAGAAACTTTAGGAATAAGATAACCAATAGGCCGCTTTACTTCCAGGACTGGCTTTACTACCGGACGATAATTTTCAATTGTAACAAGTGTATCTTTATTTGAATATGTTGACTGCATTGTCAACGTAAGTTTGCTCCCGTCTTTGAAGTGATTCATTTGGATAGCAACAGGTTCACCGGATTTTGCATTAATTAATTTTTTCCTTTCGCCGTTTACTAAATTTTTAATTTTGTCTTTGTTATCATAAATAAACTGGAGATACCCTTTCAGTGTTATATACCTGCTACTTGCACGATGTTCAATATTATCAATTGAATCTCTTCCGTTCTTCCCTTCGAAGATCATCGAGAAGGAATTCATACTTCCGAAACTTTGTCTGCCGTCGTTAATATCAAAAGTACTTAAGCGGATATATTCTTTTTCAGGAACACCGCCCGGAATATATTCGAAACAACTGAAGTCGCCTTTCTTCAGATATTCTTTTATATAAGGAATAAAAACTTCCCTTTGCAGTTTTTTAATTCTTGAAGAAACGTTTACGTTGGTAACACTGCCAATCTGCTCATCGTTATTTTTACGAGCACCAAACTTTATCCATTCATCGCCATAAGGGTAATATTCATGTACATCCAGGGTTGCTTCTGGAAGATAAAGATTAAATAAGTTGTGTAGTGCCTGCGTTTCAGGTGCCGTCAGAATGAGATGATTTCTGTTAAGGTCTAAACCTTGTCCGTTGTAACGTTTATTCTTTTCTCCGCCATCGGGATTCATCTGCGGAATGAGAATGAGATCAATCCTTTTTAATAATTTGTTAAGTTTTCCTTTCGCAAAATCTTTTATTAATAAAAGCGCTCCTTCCTTTCCGGATGGTTCGTTTCCATGCTGCTGCGCAAAAATAAGTACTTTGATTTTGCTTTTGTCTTTTCCGAACTCGCTGTTTGAAATTTTAAGAGCGGGAATTTTTCGTCCCTCGGATGATTCACCGATGAAATCAATTTTGATGTTCTTATTCATCTTAGCTGCTTCATTGATAAACGCAATTATCCCATCGTAAGAAGAAAGTTTTGTGAATGAGGATATTTCAAGCGGTGTTTGTAGTTCCTGCGCAAAGATGTACAAATTATTCAAAAGCAACAAAAGAAATAACTTTCCGATATTTTTTATTAATACGATTGGTGATTTCATTTTATTCCTGTTCAACTGGTTTTTAATTGGTGATTCCTTGAACATAAAATTAAAGAAAAATTTTCAGTGAAAAAGAAAAATTGCTTGATTATCGGATAAAATCTTTATAAAATCATTCTGAAAATATTCCTACCTAAACATAAGCAGTAAATCTGAGGAGGTTCGCTATGAACAAAATTCTGTTTCTTGTTATTGGGCTACTTTTCGCAAACATAATTGCACAGGACCAGGGAATGACAGGCGAAACACATCGTAAAAATGTTGGTAAAATTCTCTGGGCCAAAGAAAGAATCAAAAAAGATATGCAGGACCAGATCAAGTATGAAACAACATTTGATATCTCTGACCCTTTGTATGGAAGAGTGTTTTTAGAAAAAAGTCTTCCCCGACTTTCTGAAGGACAGGGAGAGAATTGCTATAACAACAATTCCAACTTCCGGCTGAAAGTATACGTTGACGGTATTGATAAAGGGGATATTAACCGGAATTATTTTCCCGGCGGCAGTACCTGGACTACAGCACAAATAAATTTGAATTTGTCTCCCGGCGATAATGTGGATGACGTTAACGGTGGTGTTCCAGATGAGTGGGCAAAGCTTTTAAAGGAATTGGATAATGGCATGCATGAATTTAAATTCGAGTTTTATGGGGGCGATGGTGATCAGTGTCTTAAGAAATTTGCCGAAGGCTCCTTTACCCTGAATAAATCAGGTGAGCAGGTTGCGGCAAAATTAAAGAAACTTCCGGAAGCTATGAAGAAAGATTCTAAACTTGAAGAGTCAATGATTAAAGCAATTAAAAAACAGGGCTGGCAAAACGAATCACCAATTAAAGTGGTGATTGTTGAAGAAGATTGGAGAATAATAAGAGATTTTCTTGGAAATATCTTACGGAGAGAGATTAATACAAACGTAATATTGAAAAAAAACGACGGCACTTGCAGATTAACCGATATATCTTTTACACAGGAGTATCAGGGTGGAAATAAATATGGTATAACAGAGTTGTATGGAATAGGATTAAAGAATATTCCGTTTGACTGCGATGCAGTTAAGTAATTGAAATTATGCGTGTACGGGTAATCTGATAATTTTAGATTACCCGGCAGTTATTTTAAAAGCAGCATCTTTTTAGTTATGGAATAAGAATCCGTTTCAAGTCTGAAAAGATAAACGCCACTTGACAGAATTATACTTGTGAAATCTTCCGCATTAAAAATATACTTATAAGAACCTGCCGGCTGAAAACCAATATTTAGTTTTAGAATTTCTTTTCCCAAAACATCATACACGGTTAATTTAACATCACCTGCTTTGGATATGTAATAACTTATTACTGTCTGGGAATTGAAAGGATTGGGATAATTATTTGCAAGCATGAAAGATGGATTATCTGTTGTGTTTTCTTCAACGGCATCACTTAAGTCCCACGCTCCCCAATGAAAACTATAATTGCTCTGCGCCCTGTTGCATAAGCCATAACGCAAATTGTTCATTGCCACAACCTGTCTTGACCGGTAACCGCTTCCTGCTTTATAGACTGATGAATCAATAATAGTAGTGCTACAGGCATTTACAATTATGAAGGGAATGTCGAAGCCTCTGTATAAAGTCATTTTATAAGAATCAGTCTTCAGGTACTGATCATCAGTAAGAAATATTCCCAGGGGTTTTCTGTTCCGCATCATTCCGTACAGTAATGCTGATACTCTGTTTTCAAGCAGGTCATCGTTTTCCCAAAGCATCGGCTGGAAAATAAAATCTTCAAGAAGATTTAATCCTTTCCTTATTGTCATCTGTCCGTGGTAAGATGCAAGCCCGTCTTTATCGGTGTTATCAACAAAATATTCTCCGATAAGTTTAGATGCACTTCCCCAGAAATAACAAGCTGTTTCATCTTTGGAAATTTCATCATGCAAAACTTTACTTATAGTTTTACTGGTATCAATCAGAGAAGCGTATAGGGAATAATTTGAAGCTATAAAAACAAATTTCGTGAAGCTTTTAATCTTATCTACTGCATATTGATTACTAGTCAAATCTTTTGAGACAAGGAGTGAATCTGCATTTGAAAAGAGTTTTATAAGTGTGTCTGCAATTGCTTTGCTTTGCGAATCATATAAAATTAGAAATGGTTGTGTGCTGGCTGAAGGAAATTCTTTGAAGCCATTATTCAGGTTTTGTGCAATATTATCAGAGCCGCTGAAAATCACATATGGTTTTACTCTTTCCATTTTCGGGTATTCAATAGTTTTAGCTGTTGATGGCATCTCAACAATTTTCTTTTCTGTGATATCATATTTAAACCCTGCAGTAAGCTGGTCAGAAAAAATATTCCGGCAAACTTCGTCACCGAATCCTCCGAATGAAGCATCTGAATAAAAGAAAGCAACTGCCCCGCTTCCCATCACTTCACCGATGCCGTCTTTATCTATGCATAGAGCGGTCATATCATCTATTCCAATTCCAATGGTATTATAGATATCCGAATCGCAAAGTTTATTAAGGAAGCAAAGCATTCTGCCGAGCCTGCCCCGTTCAATAAAGTGAGTATCAAACAATACATCATAAACAAGGTTTAAGAAAGTAGTATCTAAATCTAATTTATTTCCGTAGGGATTTCTGAGAGCATCTCTTGAAGTTACTGTCCCGTACTTTGCAGT
>CAZIDB010000062.1:0-1064 GCA_964537965.1 uncultured Melioribacter sp.
CTCCAACTGTTGTTTCTCTTTCAATTATGCTGTCACATTTTACTGTCTTGTCAACTGATCTGAAGTAAAAATATTTGGATGTATTACTACCAATATTTACTGAGCTGTATTTGAAAACCCAGGATTCAGCGGTCCCATCGATCTTTACATTTATGCCGGATATGGATTTGAGTCGTGACTTGCTGTCCAACGTCTTTGCCTGCTTATCAACTGAAGTAAAATTAAAATGTGCAGTATTTGGATTGTAGTTTTCCGTTGTATTATCAATTATATCATTATCTGTGGTAGTAGAATCCTTGCTGCACCCAATGAGTAAAAGAGAAAGAATTAGAGTGACCATAATATTTTTCATAAACGCCTCAAGCTAAACTTTTTTTTTGTTAATTTTTCAGAAGTTTCTATAAACTATTTATTTTGCTATAAATCCAGCATCCAGAATCACAGCCAAAGGCTATCAGGTAGCATCAAGTATCCAGAATCAGGTCTTCATCCACTCCCGGCTTGTCATCAATTTGGCACCGGAGTCTTCCATTTCCCCTAACGCTTCTATTGAATCAATCTCCATTATATCAATCGCTCTAACCAAATCTGTAAGTACTGTACATTGGAATCCATATTTCAAAGCATCAAGAACAGTAGCGCGGATACAATAATCTGTTGCAATTCCTGAAGCTGCAATCTCTGTA
The DNA here is from genome assembly GCA_964537965.1 of uncultured Melioribacter sp. GTDB lineage: Bacteria > Bacteroidota > Ignavibacteria > Ignavibacteriales > SURF-24 > SURF-24. The sequence continues at coordinate 687 of CAZIDB010000062.1, forward strand.
ATTCCTAACCTGTGCAATTCACTTTCAAGATTTGTATTTTCAAAGGCAGAATAAGTCGTATTTAATTTATTGGAATCAGTTTCAATATCAATTATCAATGAGTGGCCGGGTAAGAATAATCCTTCGGCAAATTCAGCACCTTCTGAGCCTTGAACACAATGTGGTTTCCATGTCCCTCCAAATTCAATAAAAGAAGCATGATTTACAGGATGCCAATCGCGGGTAAAGACGCAAAGAATATTATTTTTAACACACCAGTTTATCGTGTCGTTCAGCGGTTCAATTAAAGAAAAAGTATCTGATGCAGGAAGAACCCCACCTTCACAGAAATCTTTTTGGACATCAATTATTACTAATGCTTTATTCACATCCTTTCCT
>CAZIDB010000062.1:1164-11437 GCA_964537965.1 uncultured Melioribacter sp.
GGTTAATGGAAAATGTCCCGCTTGGCGGGATCAGCCTCTGGCTGAGAAGATGTGAAATGGATAATTGGAAATGGTAGGTGGTTTAGAATTGTTAATTATTAAATTCTATATTCTGTTTTCTGTATTCAGTTTTCTTCTATTGCACAAAAAATTGCCGTAGAATAAATTTCATTTAATGCCTATATTTATTTCAAAATTAGAAAGAAACTAATGAATGAAAAACGGGTTATAGTGGCAATGAGCGGTGGAGTTGATTCTTCCGTAGCGGCAGTATTATTACATAAGCAGGGATATGAGGTCATCGGTATTACAATGAAAACCTGGGGATTTATGGAAGTTGGCGGCGCACCGAAACATGAATCCGGATGCTGCTCATTAGATGCAATTTATGATGCAAAAGCTGTTGCAACAAAGTATGGTTTTCCACATTACACCGTCGACTTTACAAAGGCATTTGAAGATGAAGTAATAAATAATTTTGTTGATGAATATTTGCACGGATGTACACCTAATCCCTGTGTTATATGTAACCGCAAAATTAAATGGGAAGAATTGTTAAAGAAAGCAGATGCTTTGGATGCCCGGTTTGTTGCAACCGGTCATTATGCAAAAATAGAATTCAATGAAGAATCGAAAAGGTATTGTCTTCGTAATTCTACGGATAGTACTAAAGATCAGTCTTATGCTCTTTGGGGACTAACACAGGAAAGTTTAAGCAGGACAATTTTTCCTTTGGCAAATATGACAAAGACAGAAGTACGAAAATTAGCGGAAGAGTTTGAACTTAAAACAGCACATAAACCGGATAGCCAGGAAATTTGTTTTGTTGCTGATGATAATTACGAGAGATTTCTTAAAGAACGTGTTCCTGAAGTTATTGAGAAAATTCCGGAAGGCGACTTCATTTTTGAAGGAAAGAAAATTGGCAAGCATAAAGGAATTCCGTTTTATACAATAGGGCAGAGAAGGGGAGTTGGAGTTGCAGTGGGAAAACCAATTTATGTAACTAATATTAACACTGATACAAATTCAATTGAACTTGGTGAGAAGCAGGATCTGTTAAAGAGTAACCTTACTGCCAATGATATCAATTATGTCAGCAAATCAAATTTAGTTAAAGGTGAATCTGTTATTTGCAAAATCAGGTATTCGGATAAGGGTTCTGTTGCTGAAGTAATTAACGCAAATGAAAATGAAATAAGTATAAAGTTTATAAACCCGAAATCTGCAATAACTCCGGGGCAGTCGGCAGTATTCTATGATGAGCAGGGTTATATAATTGCTGGTGGAATAATTAAAGCACAAATTAAATAAATAATCATTTAACAGTTTTAGAATAACATTTTTTCTATTCTTTTTAGTAAATTTGCAAAAGGAAAAATTTAATAAACTAAATATTGAAGGAGGTAATCTTCGAACCTTATAAACATTTAAATGGAAAATTAAATGCTAAGGTTCTGGTATTGAACAGAAGCTACGAACCGCTTTCTGTCTGTAATGTTAAAAAAGCAATCGTTCTAACCCTTCTGGAAAAAGCAGAAATTGTCGCATCAAGCAACGGGAAAAAAATTCACAGTGCATTGATTAACTATCCCTGGCCAAGTGTTATCAGGTTAAATAAATATGTTACTGTTCCCTATAAGAAAGTTATACTTTCCCGTAAAAACATCCTTAGGAGAGATTCATTTAAATGTGTTTACTGTGGTAGAAGTGATCTGCCTTTAACAATCGATCACGTATTACCGAGAGCAAAAGGCGGAGAAGATATCTGGGAAAATCTGGTTACAGCCTGTGTAGTTTGTAACAATAGTAAAGGTGACAGAACGCTGGAAGAAGCGGATATGAAACTGAAGTTTAAACCGTATCGTCCTCATTATATTCTTTTCATTAGCAATTCTGTTAGTAAGGTTGATGATAACTGGAAACCTTACCTTTTCCAGACTTAAAACCTTAAGCCAGAAATATTACTATCGTTTAAATTAATTTTACTGTGTTTTTCAATTTCTATTTAACGGAATTAATAATAGATTTTCACTCACTTTTTAAGAATAAATAAAATTAAAACCTATGCGTAAAAAAAGAATTCTAAGCGGAATGCGTGCAACCGGTAAATTACATCTCGGTAATTATGTTGGCGCTCTAGAGAACTGGATTAAACTGCAGGATGAATATGAAAGTTATCATCTTATTGCAGATTACCATAACCTTACTACAAATCTGGATACTAGAAATTTATCAGAACACAATTGATATGGTAATAGATTGGCTTGCAGCAGGACTTGATCCGGTTAAGAGCCCGTTTTTCAGGCAATCACAAATTAAGGAGCATACAGAATTACATCTGATTTTTTCAATGTTGATTACTACTGCCAGACTTGAAAGAAATCCTACCCTGAAAGACCAGGTCAGGGACTTGAACATTGAAAACATAATATATGGACATTTAGGTTATCCGGTTTTACAGGCAGCCGATATTCTTTTATATAAAGGTGAAGTTGTTCCTGTAGGTGAAGATCAGGTTCCTCATGTTGAAATTACAAGAGAGATTGCTCGTAAATTCAATTTACAGTATGGAGAAGTATTTCCTGAATCAGAACCGCTGTTAACAAAATTTCCACGGTTGCCAGGTCTTGATGGACAAGCAAAGATGAGCAAATCACTTGATAATACAATTCTTTTATCTGACGGACCTGACATAGTGAAAGCTAAATTAAAAAAAGCAGTTACGGATCCGTTAAAAATCAGGAAAGGTGATCAGGGCAGACCGGATATTTGCCTTGTGTTTACTTATCATAAAAAGTTTAACACCCAGGCTGAGGTTGAAGATATCAGAACCAATTGTAGTTCAGGTGCTTTAGGTTGTGTTGATTGTAAAATGAGATGTGCAAATGCGCTCAATTCAATTTTAGCTCCTATACTTGAAAAGCGTAAATATTACGAAGCAAATGTGAATGAAGTTAAAGATATTTTAAACGATGGTGAAAAACGCGGTAGAGCAGTAGCTCAGCAAACAATGAGCGAAGTTCATGAAAAAATGCAATTAGGATAATCATTGTACAAGATTAAGTTACAGCAGTTTGAAGGTCCTCTCGATTTGCTTCTCTTTTTTATTAAGAGAGATGAATTGAATATTTATGATATTCCGATATCCAAGATTACCAAAGACTTTGTTGAATACTTAAATCTTATAAAACTGCTTGATCTTGAAGTTGCAGGCGATTTCATTCTGATGGCCACGACTCTTATGCAGGTAAAAGTTAAAATGCTTTTACCAAAAGAAGTTGATGAGAAAGGTGATGAGATTGATCCGCGCACAGATCTTGTTAAGGCTTTACTTGAATATAAAAAGTACAAGGAGATGGCCGAGGAATTATCTTTCTTTGAAGCGAACCAAAGGAAAATAATGTACCGCGGAGATTATTCATCAGACTATAAAATAAACTACACGGAATATGATACCCTGTTAAAGAATATCTCAATGTTTGATCTTATGAAGGCTTTCAAAAAAGCATTGATGGACAAGCCTAAAGAAGTAGTACATGAGGTAAAAAAGATACCTGTAACAATTGATGAACAGATAGAATTTATTTTTAACAAAATTGCTGCCGCGGGTGAAGTTAATTTTATTGAACTGATTAAAGGTATGCAGGAAAAATTAAGAATTATTGTTACTTTTATAGCACTTCTTGAGATGATTAAGATGGGCAAAATTGGCATCAGAACATCAAGAAATTTTAATGACTTTGTAATTTATAATTTGCAGAATGGACAAAATTTATTACCCAATAATTGAATCTTTGATCTTCGCATCAGAAGAACCTGTATCTTTGGACCTGATCTTTACAGCCATTAAAGAAATTGATGGTGATGATGTGGATATTTCCAAAGATGAAATTGAAAATGTGATAGACGAGATAAACGTTAAGTATACATCTTCGGATTTTCCATTCAATATTGTAAAGGTTGCAAACGGATTTTCATTTGCAACAAAACCGGAGTATGGAAAATATGTCGGTTTCCTTTCAACAGAAAGAAGCAAAAGAAGACTGAGCCAGGCAGCTATTGAAACACTTGCTATTATTGCTTATAAACAGCCTATTACAAAACCCGAACTTGAAGCCATTAGAGGCGTTAACTCGGATTACATAATAACCACATTGCTTGAAAAAAATCTTATTACAATTAAAGGAAGGGCAGAAACAATTGGTCGCCCTTTGTTGTACGGAACTACAGAAGAATTCTTAAAATACTTTGGCCTTTACCAGATAAGCGATTTGCCTAAACCGAGAGAGATTGAAGAAATTATGAAGGATGAGGACTTCATTGAGCAAAAACAAAAAATAATGATGAACCTGGTAGAGGAAGATTTAGAAAAAGAGGAACAAAATGACATCGAACAAAATCCGGCTGAATAAATATTTAGCCGAGTGCGGTATAGACTCACGCAGAAAAGTTGAAGAGCTTATTACACAGGGTAGAGTAATTGTTAATGGTGAAGTTATAAATGATTTTTCCTATAAGGTTGATGCGGCAGAAGATAAAGTGTTACTCGATGGTGAACCAATCAAACAGCAGAAAAAAGTATACTATATGCTGAACAAACCAAAAGGATACGTTACTACTACTTTAGATGAGAAGAACAGGAAAACAGTCATGGAACTTGTTAGATCTGACTTAAAGATTTTTCCTGTTGGCAGGTTAGACTTTAACACTACCGGACTTTTACTGTTAACCAATGACGGAGATTTTACAAATCTTCTCCTTCATCCCAACAATAAAGTGCCAAGGATATACCGTGTTGCACTCGATAAAATGCTTGATGAAAAAGACAGGTTAGTTCTCATTAAAGGAATTATGCTTGAAGGTAAAAAGGGAAGATTTGAAGATGTTCGTTATAAAGATTTAAAAATGAAGAAGCAGGTTACAATAAAAACTGTTGAAGGCAGAAATCATTTTGTAAAGAATATGTTTAAAGTTTTGGGTTACAAAGTAACCTCACTCAGTAGGATTAAATTTGCAGGGCTTTCTTTAGGTGATTTACCAATTGGTGCTTACAGAGAGTTGACTAAAGATGAAATAAAGGGAATTTTAAAAAAGAATGTTTAAGAACATTAAAATATTTTTCTTTCTTGTTTGTTCAGTATCTGTTTACGCTCAGACTTTTCCTGTTGCTCCTTTTGAAAAGGCTGGTAAATCGTTCAACCAGGATTTCTGGCAGCAGGTAGATGATATATTTAATGATCCTAATTTTGTTGGTGCTAACTGGGGTGTTGTAATCCGTTCGCTTGAAACAGGTGAGTATTTATATAAGCGTAATGAAAACAAATTATTTATGCCTGCATCTTGCTTAAAAATATTTACTACCATTTCCGGGCTGGAAATTCTTGGAAAAGATTACAGGTTTAAAACCAATGTTTTCCTTAACGGTACTTTGGATGGCTCGATTCTGCAGGGAGATGTTATCGTTCAGGGATTTGGTGACCCGACAATTAGCGACAGATTTTATAATGGTGATTTGTTTTATGTATTTAATTCGTGGGCAGATTCCCTTGCTAAACTTGGGATTGATGAAATTAATGGTAACCTGATTGGTGACGATAATGCTTTTGATGATAACGGTCTTGCACCGGGTTGGGCGTGGGACGATGAAAGCTACTGGTACTCCGCTCCGACAGGTGCTCTGTCTTTTAGTGATAATTGCGTCGGTATATCTGTAAGACCTTCTCAAAATGGATTGCCTGCAATGATTTCGGTTTCACCGGAATCCAGGTACGTAACTATTCTGAATAAAGTTAATACTGTTGAATCAAATATTGAATCTGATGTAAATGTATTTAGGGAACGGGGTACCAATATAATAACTGTTTACGGAAGGATTGGTGAAAACTCTGAAGAGAAAAAAGTTTACGCAACAATCAACAATCCAACCCAGTTTATGATGGTTGTGCTTAAGGAAGTTCTACAACAAAAAGGTATTAAAGTAAATGGCTATGCGGCAGATATTGATGAAGAACTTATAAATCCCGACTATAATGGTATGGTAAAATTGTTAACCTATTACTCGCCGTCTTTAAGTGAAATTGTTAAAGTGATAAATAAGAACAGCCAGAATTTTTATGCTGAACAGCTATTAAAAACTATAGGTTACGAGAAAGAAGGATTCGGGTCTATTGAGAACGGAATACACGTAATTAAAAATTTCTTTGGTGAAATTGGAATCAATCCGGAAATGATGATTATGGTTGACGGCAGCGGATTATCAAGGTTGAATCTCATTACACCTAAGCAGATGACTGATTTACTTACGTACATTTACAGCAAAGATAATTTTAAAGTTTTTTATGAATCACTGCCTGTTGCCGGTGTTGATGGAACTCTTGCCAGAAGGATGAGAAAAACCAAAGCTGAAAATAATGTCAGGGCAAAAACTGGCTATATAAGCGGAGTCCGGTCGTTGTGCGGTTACGTTTATTCGGCAGATAATGAACCGCTTATTTTTTCTGTTTTTGTTAATAACTATATCGTACCGTCTGCACTTGCAGATAATCTGCAGGACCTTCTCTGTCTTCGTCTTGCAAACTTTACAAGAAAATAATTTGGAGGAAAATTGGAAAATATAATTCAGGATATTAATACTTTAATAAAGCGCAGACTTGAAGAACGCGAAGAACTTCTTAAGAAAAATGTTGAACCGTTTGCTTACAGCTTTGATGTCGATTCATATTCGGATGACATAAAAAACACTTTTGTTGAAGGTGAAAATAAGGTGGTTAAAATTGCCGGACGAATTATGGCTTTAAGAAGAATGGGGAAGGCCTCTTTTGCTCACATCCAGGATATGAAAGGCAGAATTCAGATTTATATTAAGAAAGATGATGTTGGCGAAGACTATGAAGTTTTTAAGCTGCTTGATATCGGTGACATAATTGGTATTGAAGGATTTGTTTTCAAAACAAAGACAGGTGAAATTTCTGTACACACACAAAAATTAAAACTGCTTTCCAAATCAATTAGACCTATACCTATTGTAAAAGAAGAAGTTGATGAGAACGGTAATAAAATTGTACATGATCAGTTCGTTGATAAAGAACTAAGGTACCGTCAGAGATATGTTGACCTTATTGTCAATCCGGAAGTAAAGGATGTATTTCTTAAAAGAAGCAGGATGATTTCTTCCTTAAGAAAATTTTTAGATACAAATGGTTATCTTGAAGTTGAAACGCCCGTATTACAACCTTTGTATGGTGGCGCTGCAGCTAAGCCGTTTGTAACGCATCATAATGCTTTGAATATTCCGCTCTATTTAAGAATAGCAGATGAGCTTTATCTTAAAAGATTAATAGTTGGTGGATTTGACGGCGTTTATGAAATATCCAAAGACTTCAGGAACGAAGGTATGGATAAAACCCACAATCCTGAATTTACAATGATGGAATTGTACGTTGCCTATAAAGATTATGAATGGATGATGAATTTTGTTGAACTGATGGTTACTACAATTTGTAAAGAAGTTTTCGGTAAACTTGAATTCGAAATCGAAGGTCAGTCTGTTAATTTTGCTTCACCCTGGAAAAGAGTTTCAATGGTTGATTCAATACTTGAAAAAACCGGCTTAAATATTTTATCTGCAACTGATGATGAATTGAAAGCTGCAATAAAAAAATTGGGAATGGAACCTGACCCGAATGAAACACGCGGCAAATTAATTGATGGTTTGTTCGAGATTGCTGTTCAGGGTGAATTAATTCAACCTACATTTGTTGTAGATTATCCGCTTGAAATATCTCCATTGGCAAAGAAACACCGTTCAAAACAAGGAGTGGTTGAAAGATTTGAGGCTTTTGTTCTTGGAAGAGAAATTTGCAACGCTTTCAGTGAGTTAAATGATCCGATTGACCAGCGGGGAAGATTTGAGGATCAGTTAAAACAAAAAGAAGCAGGTGATGAAGAAGCTCACCAGGTTGACGAAGATTTTATTCGTGCATTGGAATTTGGTATGCCGCCAACTGCAGGATTAGGAATTGGAATTGACAGGCTTGTAATGTTACTTACTAATCAGCCATCAATCAGAGATGTGATTCTCTTTCCTTTGATGCGTCCGGAAAAATAAAAGCTGAAATGAAATTATTAGTTTCCATTTTTGTAATTATGCTGGGAATTACAATTATTTCTTCTGCTCAGGAGGATTCAACTAAATCTATTTCTGTAAAAAATAATAATGTAGAAATGCATTCTTTATTACTGGATAACCTGAGCCTGAAGAAGAATCTGGTTAGCCAAAGGAATAATGCTTCCTTACTAAATAATTTTAATTCTGTTAAATCAATTGAAGTTGATCCTCTTGAAACGCAGATCGATTATAAAATGCTTACTGGTTTTGGTTTGCTTGTTGGTGGAAGTGTCGCAGTTGTTCATCAGAACTTTGTTAATTCATGGTGGAAGAAAGATAGTTTGTACACAGGAAAATTTCATGTTATGAATGACTGGTATTATGCGTTGTGGGTGGATAAGATTGGTCATATGTACGCCACACATCTTTTGGCTCACGGTCTTTCCGGTGGATTTGATGCTTCAAACTTTTCTGCAGAACAATCTACCTGGTTCTCTGCTTCTCTCGCATTGTTATATGAATTATATGTGGAAACTGAAGATGGTTATGCTTATCCAAGGTGGGGATTTAGTCCCGGTGATGCAGTTGGAGACTTTTTAGGTTCAGCTTTTTATGTATCCCAGTATTATTATCCATTCCTTAAAAATTTCCAACTGCGCTGGAGTTACTATCCGAGCGAAGCAATGAGAAACGGTACACACAAAGGAAATATCTCAGATGATTATGAAGGTCAGATTTACTGGGTAAGCGCAAGAATGAAAAATATTCTCCCGGAAAAAGTTTCTGATTACTGGCCTTCATTTCTGAATTTATCTCTTGGCTATGGAGTTAGAGAATTAGATGGTTCTGGCGGAGGTAAAAAGGAATTTTATATTTCGTTTGATCTTGATGCAGAAGAACTTCCATTACATGGAAGTATCTGGCAGTTTGTTAAGAATACACTTAACTACATTCATTTTCCTTTACCCGGAATTAGAATTACTCCGGACGCTAAATTCTTTGTCTTTTGCTTTTAGGTGATTATTTGAAATACAGTATTATTATTCCAACACTTAACGAAGAAAAACTAATTGCTAATTTGCTTGAGCAGTTTAAAAATAATTCAATTCTTTCTAAATATGATGCTGAAATAATTATCTCTGACGGAGGAAGCACAGACAATACTCTTCAAATTGCAAAAAAGTTTACAAATAATATCCTGTTAAAAAATACAGATGAAAAACAAAACATTGCCGGTGGAAGAAATGTAGGAGCAAAAATTGCAAATGGAAAATTTCTTATCTTTCTGTGTGCTGATGTTATTTTCGAAGATATAATTAAGTTCTTTGATTTCCTGGAAAAAAAATTTGTTGATTCTTCATATTTAGGAATGACCTGTAACGTAAAAATATTTCCCGAAGAAGAAAGAACATCTGACAAGATTTTTCATTTGTTTCTAAATAATTATTTCTACTCACTAAATATTCTTGGTTTGGGAATGGGTAGAGGTGAATGCCAGGTAATATCAAAAGAAATTTTTGAGCAGTTCAATGGTTATAATGAAGAGCTTGCCGCAGGAGAAGATTTCGACCTGTTCAGGCGATTACGGAAGAAGGGTAAAATTCTTCATGCAAGAAATATATTGGTCTATGAATCGCCAAGGCGTTACAGAAAATACGGGTACTTAAGTGTTTTTAAAGATTGGTTTATAAATTCGTTCTATGTTGTAATAAAGAATAAATCGGTATCAACAGAATGGGAACAAATAAGGTAACTTTGAAATATGTATTGTGCGTGCTTGTTTTAATGCTTCCCGCACGATTATTGGCACAAGCAGAATTTGTTGAATACAATAATCCGGTTTACAATTTTTTAGAGCGGATGGATGCTTCTCATGTAATTGATAAGTTTAACAGTTTCGAAAGACCAACCACAAGAAAACAAATTGCTCTTTATTTGCAGGAAGTTGAACAAAACCAAAATTCTTTAAGTGAAGCTGATACGAAGATTTTTGATGATCTGAAATCAGAATTCGAATTTGAACTGACAGGAACAATAAATAGCAGTCAATCCTTGTTCGGTGGCTCCGGATATAATTTTCTATCACAGAAAGAAAAGTACCTTTTTAATTTCATTGAAAAGGATAAATTCAATCTTTTCATAAATGGAATTGCCGATTTCCAG
>CAZIDB010000062.1:11537-22551 GCA_964537965.1 uncultured Melioribacter sp.
CAGTTCGATTTCAATTATAAATTCTTTTCATTCTCTTATCTTCATGGAAAATTGAATGGAATAATTACTGCATATACGGATTCAGTTCAGGGTTCTATAAAAAACAGCGATGATAAATACTTGGGTTATCACCGCTTTGGATTTAATATTTCAAAGGATTTCTCATTTGGTCTTGGTGAGATGATTATTTATTCCGGAAGATCAGTTGACTTTACCTATCTTAATCCTTTTAACTTTTATAAGAGCGTTGAGCACGCTAATCAGGATAGGGATAATTCTCTTCTGTTCGTCGATTTTCAGAATAACTCTTTTGCCGGGTTAAAGGTAAACGGAACAGTTCTTATTGACGATATAGATTTTGGTAAAGTAGGAAAAGGTTGGTTCGGAAATCAGCTTTTATACAACCTTACTTTGTATTCTTCAAATCTTTATAAGTTTGTACCGGTTGAGTTTTATATGCAGTACTTAAGATGTGAACCATATGTTTATACACATCGGATTCACAATAACAGTTATACATCTTTTAATTATAATCTTGTAAATCCGATTCTGCCGAATAGTGATAAATTTATTCTCAGGATTAATTACAATCCGTATTACAGATTAAAATTATCTTTAGATGTTAATTTTTCAAGGCATGGTGCCAATGAACTGAATGATGACGGAACAGTGAAAACAAATTATGGCGGAGATGTGCTTGTAGGTCACAGGGAATTTGATAAAACTGAAGTATATTTTCTTGAAGGTTTAAGAGAGTATTACCGGAGCATTTCTTTTTGCACTAATTACGAACCGGTAAATAATTACTATTTTATACTAAACATTGTATATGAAAATAATTCTTTAGCGAATTCTATACGTCAAAAGTTTGTTAATGGTTTTATTACTTTAAGTTTCAGAATATGATGGAGCAATAAATGGAGAGAAAATCAAAATTCCCTTTAACCGGAATATTGTTAATTATAATAGGAATAATACTTGGCATTGAAATTCAAAAAGTTATTTCTAATGATAACCTCAGAGAAAATTTAAAGAAGTTCAATGATGTACTAACTTATACAGATAAATTTTATGTCGAGAATATTGATTCGCAAAAATTAATTGAAGCCGCAATTACCGGAATGCTTGATTCATTAGATCCTCACTCGGTTTATATTCCTGCTAAAAATATGGAAACTGTCGAAGAACAGTTCCGTGGTAATTTTGATGGAATCGGAATTGAATTTCAGGTAATCAATGATACTCTAACTGTTGTATCACCTATAACCGGTGGACCAAGTGAAGCACTTGGAATTATGGCTGGTGACAGAATTATTAAAATCGGTGGTAAAGAATGTATAGGCATTACCAATGAACAAGTGCGTGAGAAATTAAGAGGACCCGCAGGTTCAAAAGTAACAATTTCAATTTTCCGTCCCGGCAATAAAGATTTAATGGATTATGAAATTACAAGGGATAAAATTCCTTTGTACTCAATCGATGCAAATTTTATGTACAATAATGAAATTGGTTACCTGAGTGTTTCAAGATTTTCGGAAACCACTACAAAAGAAGTTCTGGATGCATTGAACGATTTGAAAAAAGCTGGTATGCAAAAGCTTGTGCTTGATCTAAGAAACAATCCCGGTGGTTATTTGAACCAGGCTTTTCAGATTGCCGATTTATTTATCGACGGAGATAAATTAATTGTTTATACCAAGGGAAGAAGGGAAGAGTTTAACGAAGAATACAGAGCTAAACAAACTTTTCCGTTTGAAAAAATTCCTTTGGTTGTTTTGGTAAACAGCGGAAGCGCATCTGCAAGCGAAATTGTTTCCGGTGCAGTACAGGATTGGGATAGAGGCCTTGTTGTTGGCGAAACTACTTTTGGTAAAGGCTTAGTTCAAAAGCAATTTCTTTTACCGGATAACTCAGCAGTGCGGATTACAATTTCTAAATATTATACTCCGTCTGGAAGGCTTATTCAAAGGGATTACAAGGATAAGAAAAGTTATTACTCAGATTTAATGAACAGAGATGACCAGGCAGAAGGTGATAATATCGAACATAAATCCGAAAGAGATTCTTCCAAACCAATTTATAAAACCAAAGGTGGAAGAGTTGTTTATGGCGGCGGAGGTATTACTCCGGATTACATAATCCCCTCTGAAAAGATAACTCCTTATTCGGTCGCAATTAGAAGAGCTAACCTTTTCTACCAGTTTGTTCTAAGCTATATGGATAATCATGGTGAAGCGCTGAAAAAACAATTTGGCAATGATATAATTGCTTTCAAGAAGAAATTTAATTTTGCTGAAAGTGAACTGAATGAATTTGTTAAATATGTCTCATCAAAAAAAGTTGAATTCAAAAAAGATGATTATGAAAAGGATAAAGATTTTATAAAAGCTCAGCTAAAGGCATATGTTGCGCGTGATATTTGGAAAAATACCGGATGGTACCAGACCTTACTTGATATTGACAACCAGTTTATAAAAGCTATTGGCCGTTTTAGTGAAGCAGAAAAATTAGCGAAGTTGTAAAACATGAAACTCCTGCGGATAATCTTGTTACTAAGTATGGTAGTATATTTTTCAGGATTCAGCGCCAATCACCATCCTTTTGCAAGTTCTGGTAGAATCAGTGTTACAAGAGAAATGCAAACAGGAGAAGAGATTGTATACCTTGTTAAGTATGCGTTCATAAAATTAGGCGAATTAAAGCTGGTCATTCTTGAAAAGAAACAAAAGGAAAAGGAAACATATTACAGAACCAAAGTTTATATTGATTCGTATTCCGGAATTCCTTTTGTTGATATTCACCAGATATTCGAAAGTAATTTTAGTACCGGCCAGTATAGTTTATTTTTCCGTGCGACCGAAAAGGAAAAAAATTATATAAAGTTTACCGACTATACATTTGACTATGCAAAGAATAAAGTGTATGTAAAAAAGGGAAAGTATAATCCTTACCAAATCTGGGCTGATTCCTCGGCCAAGATAAATGCAAAATTCCAGGATGGACTTTCGATATTTTATTTTGCAAGGATGAATACCGGGCAGAAAAAATATGTTAAAGTACCTTGCTTTGTGACGGAGAAATTTGAATCGATGTCAATAAATTTTTATAATACGATTGAAAATATTTCAATTGATGCTGTTGACTATGACATCCCATGTGTTAAACTTGACGGCAATACTACTTTTCGTGGAGTATACGGTTTAACTGGAGAATTTGAAGGTTGGTTTACGAATGATAAATATGCAGTACCAACCATTGCTAAAATGCATGTTTATATCGGTAGCGTATCAGTTGAATTAAAAAGATGGAAGAAACAAGGATGGAAACCACCCCAGGCAAATTAAAAACTGAAGATAAATTATTTCCTTATCAGAACCTTTTTCCTGAAATTCATCCTTCAGTATTTCTTGCTGAAGGAGTTAAGATTATTGGAGATGTTAAAATAGGTGAATATTCAAGTGTTTGGTATAATACTGTAATACGCGGTGATGTGCATTATGTTAAGATTGGTAATTATACAAATGTTCAGGATTGCAGTATGCTTCACGTTACCAATGGAAAATTTCCATTAAATATTGGTAACAAGGTAACTATTGGTCATAGCGTAAAACTGCATGGTTGTACAATCAATGATTATTCTCTTATTGGAATTGGTGCTATTGTTCTGGATGGCGTTGTGGTAGAAGAATACTCAATGGTGGCGGCAGGATCTGTAGTTAAACCGAACTTTATTGTTCCGACAAAAAAACTTGTTGCAGGTGTTCCTGCAAAGGTTGTAAGAGATTTAACAGAAGCTGAAATTGCAGAGTTCGAAAAATCTGCTTTGCGATATAAAAAATACACGGATATAACTGTAGAATCGCTTTTAAACAGGAATGTAACATTAAAATGAAAATCAAATTTTGGGGAGTAAGAGGTTCAATACCTGTTCCCGGAAAAAGTACGCTGAAATATGGCGGCAACACGCCATGTGTGCAGCTTCAATTTGATGACACAAATATCATTCTTGATGCAGGAACCGGTTTAAGAGAGTTTGGTAATTACCTGATTAAACAACATAATTCAGGCAAGCAAATTAATTTATTAATTTCTCACACACACTGGGATCATATACAGGGAATTCCTTTCTTCCTGCCTTTCTTCAGGAAAGAATATTATGTAAAAATATTTTCCAGCATTACACGTAGCAATGAAGAGGGCTTTTTTATTGATGCCCAGATGAATCCTAATTTTTTTCCGGTTAGTAAGGAAATCTTTAATGCCCAGATTGAATTTGACCGGATCATGGAAAATATTTCATTTTATATAGGTGAGATAAGAGTTGATACTTTACCTGTAAATCATTCGCTTGGAACTTTGGCTTATAAATTCTCATTTGGAAATAAGTCTTTGATTTATATGACTGATAACGAAATAAGGTTTAATATACTTGATAATAATTTTAGTGAAGAAGGTCTTTACAAGTTAAATGAAGACCTCATTGAATTTTGCCAAAATGCAGATGTTCTGATTCATGATTGCATGTACGATAAAGAAAATCTGATTAGTAAAATCGGTTGGGGACATTCAAATAATATTTCGGTTACACATTTCAGTATATTGGCAGGTGTTAAAAAGTTGGTGCTATTTCATTATGACCCTGATTTTTCCGATTCGGCGATTGATAAATTATTACAGGATGCACTGAATATCATTAAGGAGAAAGATTCAGACCTTGAATGTATAGCTTCGCGGGAGGGTATGGAATTAGAAATAGTAATCTAATTCTATATTTGTTATATTTTAACAGAAAAAAAAGAATCGTAGTTAACAACTGTGATAAAAAATTGTTACGTATCGAATGATGTCAAGAATTTTAGAATTGACAAAGTAGTTGTCCACAGAATAATTTATGAGTTAAAAAGAGAGTTTGGTTTTTCTGTTTTGAATTTGGAATTGAATTTTGTTTCTGAGAAGACTATTCATGCTATAAATAAAAATTACCTGAATCACGACTATTCGACTGACATTATAACATTTAACTATGGAAAAACATTAAAGGAATTCGATGGAGAAATTTTTATTTCTCTTCCCGATGTTAAACTGAACGCAAAAAAATTCGGCTGCAAATTTAATGAGGAACTGCTTAGGGTTATAATTCATGGAATTCTTCATATGCTCGGGTATGAAGATTATTCAAAAAAAGATTACATTGAAATGAAAAAAAAAGAAAATTTATTTTTAATTAGGTTAAGGCACTTAATCAGGAAAGACAGAATTATCTATGACAACTGACATTGTTGAAGTATTAGTGAAAATTCTAAAAGGATTGGGTGACGACAATTCTCTTGAGGAGATGAATAAATCTTTATCGGCAGATAAAGGTTTATCCAAACAAATGCTAAGCACTGCCTTTAGTTTAATGTTAGATAAGCAACTTGCAAAAAAATCAAAAAAGAATATATCCGGATCAGAAAATATCCGTTTCCTGAATGATGATGAAAAATATCATTTAGGCTCTGAAAATTACGAGTATTTAATGAGGTTAATGAATATTGGCTTGATTGATAATTTTACTTTAGATTTGATTTTAGAGCAAACCCTGTTATTTCCTACAACTAAAATTTCTAAAGAAGAAATTAACTGGATTGTATTAATGTCTCTTGTAGATTTCGAAAAAGATATACTACCCGGTAGCAGATACATTCTATTTTCATCAGACAATATTAATTAATTGAGGTCCTTTTAATGAGCAAAAATCTCGTTCTTGTAGAATCACCATCTAAAGCTAAGACTATTAATAAGTATTTGGGAAGAGACTATCACGTTGAAGCAACCGTCGGACACATAAGAAATTTACCTAAGACAAAACTTGGCGTTGATATAGAAGATAACTTTAAGCCCCAGCTTTTAAACATAAGGGGAAAAGGGGATGTTATAAAAAAAATTAAAAGCATGGCATCCAAAAGTAAAAATGTTTTTATTGCAACTGACCCTGACCGTGAAGGTGAAGCAATTGCGCAGGATATTGCTGATGTTATTGCAGATAATACACAGGCTACTATTCACCGCGTTTTATTTAACGAGATAACCAAGAATGCAATTTTAAAAGCAATTAAAAATCCTAATAATATTGATACTCATCTTGTTATTTCTCAAAGAGCAAGACGGGTGATGGACAGAATAATTGGTTATAAAATAAGTCCGCTTTTATGGAAATATATTTTCCATTCATCTGAGAATTCTCTTTCGGCAGGCAGAGTTCAGTCAGTGGCTTTAAGATTAATCTGTGAACGTGAAGAAGAGATTGAAAAATTTATTGTTACTGAGTACTGGGCCATCTGGGCAAACTTTGCTGCAGAAAACAAAGAGACTTTTAAAGCTAAACTTGTTGAAATTGACGGCAAAACTATAAAGGTACAACCAAAACCTGTAATGACAGATGATGATTGGCGGGAATTTAATCTTAATAATGTTGCAATTACAAATGAACAACAGGCTAATGACATTCTTGCACGTGTTGAGAAAAAAGAAAACTTTGTTATTTCTGATATCATCAAAAAAGAAGGTAGAAGAAATCCTGCTGCACCATTTATAACAAGTACATTGCAGGCTGAAGCATCCAAAAGTTTAAGGTACAGACCAAAACAAACTATGATGCTTGCTCAGAATCTTTATGAAGGTATAGATCTTGGTGATGAAGGTACAGTCGGTTTAATTACTTATATGCGTACAGATTCGATGAGAATTAGTCCTGAAATTGTGCCGGATTTAAGAGAATATATTACAGCTACATATGGTGAAAATTATCTTCCTGAAACTGCAAGATCATTTGAGAAAAAAAATGCCGTAAACGTTCAGGATGCGCACGAAGCTATTCGGCCTACATCTTTAAAATATACTCCGGAATTTGTAAAACCGTATTTGGATGCTAAGCAATTTAAATTATACGAATTAATCTGGAAGAGGTTTGTAGCTTCACAAATGAATCCCGCCTTAATTGAAACTACAACTATTGAAGTTAAAGCGGATGAATTTCTTTTCAGAGCTTCAGGTACTGCAATTAAGTTTGATGGATTCCTTCAGGTTTATCAGGAACAGACTGAGGACATGAACGGAAAAGATGAAGGTGAGAATGATTGGATTCCGGTAGGATTAGAAGCTGGCCATAATGTTGATTTAAATGATGCACATGAGACTCAGCATTTTACAAAACCGCCGGCGCGTTTTACGGAAAGTACTTTAATAAAAGAATTAGAGAGCGAAGGTATTGGCAGACCAAGTACATATGCTTTAATTGTAAGTACAATCCAGGAAAGAAAATATGTTATTACGGAAGAACGAAGGTTAAAACCGACTGAACTCGGTAAAAAGGTTAATGATATTCTTGTTAAAAGTTTTCCGGACATTCTAAATGTTAATTTCACTGCAAAGATGGAAGGGGAACTAGATTCTATTGCGTCCGGCGAAATTGATTATACAACGGTACTAAATGATTTTTATGTTCCGTTTGCTAAAGATCTGGAAAAAGTTGAAGCTAATATCGAAAAAATTTACTGTGAAAAATGCGGTAATGAAATGATTATTAAAACAGGCAGATTCGGAAAGTTTTTTGCATGCAGTAATTATCCTGAATGTAAGAACATCAAATCTTTTAGAGAAATGCTAAATGAGAAAGAAGAAACTGTTTATACCGGCGAGACGTGTGAAAAATGCGGCGCAAAAACAATAATTAGGAAAGGGCAGTATGGTAAATTTATTGGATGCGAAAGATATCCAGATTGCGATTTCATAAAACCAATAACATTGGACATCAATTGTCCTAAGTGTAAAGAGGGTAAAATTACTGAAAGGATTTCCAGAAGGAACAAAACGTTTTATGGTTGCTCAAGATATCCAGATTGTGATTTTGTAATGTGGCATAAACCGGAAAATGTTTCTTGTCCTAATGGTGATTCTACCTATATGGAAAAAAGGTATACCGCAAAAAAGGGTGAATATTTAAAATGCCCAAATTGCGGTACCGAAATTCTTCAGGAAGAAAAAGAACCAGTAGAAAATGAAAATTGAAGATAGTGCTGAACTATATCTGGAAAGCCTTAAAAAATTAAAAAGATTTTCGATTAATACTGTAAGAGCATATAGTGTTGACCTAAGAGAGTTTTGCGAATACTGTAATACTTTGAATAAAACTGAGATTCAGGAAATCAATATAAAAACTTTAAGAAGGTATTTGATGCATTTGACTGAGTCTGAAAAAGAAAATAAAATTGCATCACTTAGAAGATCAAATAATAAAAACCAAAAACGCACAACTTCTACAATTTCGAGAAAACTTACATCTGTAAGAGGACTTATTAATTTTTCTTTAAAAGAAAATTTTATAAAGGAGAATCCTGCAGCAAACTTAGTGGGTCCAAAAATCAAAAGAAAACTTCCGGAAATATTTTCTGTTCAGGAGTATGAAGAAATATTAAGCCGGATTTCGGAAAATCCAGGTAATTCAGATCTAACAAGAAACCTTGATAACACTTTACTTGTTAAAGCAATATTCGAATTACTATATTCATCGGCAATTCGTGTTTCAGAGTTATGCGGATTAAATATTAATGACATTGACTTCAGCGGAAGAACAATAAAAGTTTTAGGCAAAGGTTCAAAGGAAAGAATAGTACCGGTTGGAAATCTTTGCTTACAATATATAAAAGATTATTTGAAAACAAGATCAGCATATAATTTTGATAGCCCTGTATTTGTATCTTATTCCGGGAAAAGAATGACTTCCCGTTTAGTCCACAAAATTGTAAACAAATATTTATCAAAGGTAGGTGATAGATCAAAAAACAGTCCGCATGTCTTTCGTCATTCAGCGGCAACACATATGCTAGACAATGGTGCCGATTTGATTGCCGTAAAAGAAATATTAGGGCATGAAAATCTTTCTACGACGCAGATCTATACGCACGTAAGTGTGGACAGACTAAAAAAAATCTATAAACAAGCTCATCCAAAATCATAAAAAAAGGAGCTATTATGAACATACAAATCACATCCCGTAAATTCAAAGCAAAAGATAACTTGAAAGAGTTTATCACAGATCAACTGAAGTCACTTGAAAAAATTACGGATGAAATTTTTGATGTTGATGTTATCTTAAGCTTCCAGCACCAAAAGGATAGTCTTAAAACTGCCGAAATTGTTGTTAGAGTACCACACAAAGTACTTAAAGCAAGTGTAACAACAGAAGAATTTAAAAAGTCGGTTACTTTTGCTGTAGAAAAAATTGAGAAACAAATTGAAAGGAGAAAAACTAAAATTATAGACACAAAAAGAGTAGAAAAAATCCATGATTAATTTTGATAAAAAAAATATAATTAAAAAGGAAAGTATCACAGTCGAATTCTTTTATGAAAGTGTAAAAGAGCGATTTAAATTTTCTCTTTACACAAATAATTCTGGTTTCTCAAGAAAAATATTTGAACATAATTTACACCGGCCAGGCTTAGCTTTGGCCGGTTTTGTTGATCTGTTCTCTTTTAACAGGGTTCAGGTTTTTGGTAATACCGAAATGAAATATTTAAGACAGTTGAAAGAAACTGAAAGAATGAAAGCCTTTCAGAGAATATTTCAATTTGATATTCCATGTATAATTCTCACCGATAGTAATGAGCCTTTTGATGAAATGATTGCATTAGCAAACGAACACCATGTTCCAATATTCGGATCGACATATTCTACTACTAAATTATCTTACCTGATCAGTGATTTTCTGGATGACCAGTTTGCTCCCAGAATTTCTATCCATGGTTCTTTTGTAGATGTTTACGGAATAGGAATTTTGTTTATTGGAAAATCCGGAATTGGTAAAAGTGAAGTTGCACTTGACCTTGTTGAAAGAGGGCACAGGTTGGTTGCAGATGATGTAATTATTATTACAAAAAAAGGGGAGGGCATACTAATTGGTGCAGGTACTGAACTTGTTAAACATTTTATGGAAGTACGCGGTGTAGGTTTAATTGATGTTAAGAGTATTTTTGGTGTACGGGCAATCAGGTTTCAAAAACGACTTGAAGTGATCGTTGAACTTGAGGTCTGGAACGAAAAATCAGAATATACACGTACAGGATTGGATGATAGGTTTATTAATCTTCTTGAAGTTGAAGTCCCTCATATAAAATTACCTATTATACCCGGAAAAAATATCACGGTAATTACAGAGGTAATTGCCTTAAATTACCTGCTAAAGCATTATGGTTACGAACCTGCCAAAGTTTTTAAGAAAAGATTGGAGGATAAATTAAGCGGAAACAAGAAACATGAGGATAAAAGATTTATTGATTACTTTGAGCATGATTTTGAATGATAAAAAATCTTTTTTAAACTTGACTTGTAATACTTAATTTAATAATTTCGCAATCGATTATGAGCAATTTTTATTATTTTTCAAAAACCAGGTTAAAATTCGTTGAAATTAAGAATTTTAATAAAAAATTCCTGATTTCAGTCGGAATTTCAACTTTCTTGCTTACCTCCTTACTTTTTGGAGGTTTCTACTTCATTAATTCAATTATTAATTCTGACTCTGAAATTGCAAATCTTAAGTACGAAAACAAAAACCTTTCGAAAAAAATTAAAGAACTTGTTGTACTTTACGAAAAATTAAATCTTGATTTAGCTGATTTATCAAAAACTAACGATGATTTAAGAATTGCAGCTAATTTACCGCCTGTTCCTGCTGAAGAAAAATTATTCGGAACCGGTGGTAACTCATTTGAAAATATTCCCAAATTAATATCTTCAAATTCTGATATTGATGTAGATAAGGTTTCGAACTATATTGAATCAATTCAAAGTAAGTTTGAATTTGAGAGACGGAATTATTTAAATATTTCTAAAAAGTTGAAAGAGAACGAGAAATTATTTGCTGCATTACCGGCAATCAAACCAACTAATGGCACTTTTGGAGCGCATGGCTTTGGTATGCGTTTACATCCGGTACTTGGATATACAAGAATGCATGAAGGTATTGATATAA
>CAZIDB010000063.1:0-22122 GCA_964537965.1 uncultured Melioribacter sp.
ACAGGTAATTTAAAATCCGATATAAAGGCTGTTAATACATTAATCAAAGAATCTCCTAAAGTGCAGGACGAGATTAAAAAGAAATCACCGGTGCTTGCTGTTTTAATGTCTGCAATTGTTCCGGGCGCCGGCCAGTATTATACTGAGAGTTATTGGAGAATACCAGTATACCTTGCAGTTGAAGCCACAGCTATTATTGCCAACATTTATTACAATAAAAAAGGTGATGATGCCACTGAAGAATTCAAAGCATATGCTGACGAACATTGGAGTGTGGTAAGATATTCTGAATGGCTGAATACTTTTGGAGCTGAATTAGCTAAACAGGAAGTACCACATATTACTATAGACCAGGATGCATCAAAAAAACCCTGGGAAAGAGTGAATTTTAAACAGGTTAATTCAGTTGAAGAAAAGGTAAGTACATTTTCTCACAGGCTTATTCCTTACGGCGAACAGCAATATTATGAACTTATAGGGAAATATAAACAATATAATCATGGCTGGGATAAAAGTGATCCTACAACCTCAGAATATATGACAAACGTACCACAACAAATGCTTGACTATTCCGATATGTTCAACCGGCCTGATGAGACATATTATAAATATGCTTCAATTGCTATTGGCGCTATAATAGTTAATCACCTTATAAGCGCTATTGATGCGGCTTTAAGTACAAACGCTTATAATAAAAGAATTGCTGCTAATGTTAGCTTGAAAAAATCTGAGTTTTATGGATACGTGGATATCTATCCCGAATTAAATTTAAACATAAGATTGTAGAGGGCAAAAATGATCTTATCTGAACTTGATAAAGGAAAATATCTTAGAGGATTGCTTGTGCTTTCCAAAAAGGACAGGCAACTTACAATGGAAGAAAAGAATATCGTTAAGGAAGTTGGTTCTTACCTTGGATATGATTCTGAATTTATACAAGAGTCAATCCAGAATATTTTAAGCAACAAGTATGTTATAGATGAACCGGTTGTTTTTTCATCTGAGGAAGCTGCAAAACATTTTATAAATGATGGTTTGAAATTATCTTTTTGCGATACAGAGAATCCGGTTGAAGAATTAAAGTATATTACTAAGGTAGCTGAGCTAAATAAAATTGATTCTAAATGGTTTAGTTCCGAAATTTCAAGGCACGCAAAACATTCTAAAATTAATTAGGAAAAAGAATGAGGGATCCTATAGTAGTTATAGTTGGAAGACCAAATGTTGGTAAATCAACTTTGTTCAACCGGCTTACAGGTTCAAATGAAGCTATTGTTGATGATGTTAGCGGCGTTACACGCGATAGAAAATTTGGTGAGGTTGACTGGAGCGGCAAAATATTCCGGTTGATTGATACTGGTGGGTACGTGCCTAATTCACCGGATTTGTTTGAGACGGCAATACGTGAACAGGTTGAAATTGCTATCGCTGAAGCTGATTTAATTTTATTCATTGTGGATGCTAAAAGCGGTATCAATCCCATTGATAACGAAATTGCAGATATGCTCAGGTCATCAAATAAAAAGACGATGCTTATAGTTAATAAGATTGATTCCGAGAAGATGGAAATGAATTCGGCTGAGTTTTACAGTCTTGGGTTAAATGAAGTATATGATATTTCCGCTAAGGTTGGCAGGAAGATTGGCGACCTGCTTGATATTATTCTAAGCAAACTTACATTTCCTGAAGAACAGGCACCGGATAACAGGGTTAGAATTGCAATTGTCGGAAGACCAAATGTTGGTAAATCATCTTTAACCAATTCATTGCTTGGTTACGACAGAAGTATTGTTACAAATATTCCGGGTACAACAAGGGATAGTATCGACTCCATTTTAAAATATTATGGTGAAGAATATATTTTGGTTGATACTGCAGGGATGAGAAGAAAAACAAAGATAGATGAAAGCATTGAGTTTTATTCCAACGTAAGAAGTTTAAAGGCAATTGGCGATTGCGATGTCGCTATAATTCTTATTGATGCAAAACTTGGATTGGAAAAACAAGACCAGAGAATAATTGATGAAGCGGTTTCGAGAAGAAAAGGCATTATAATCGCTGTAAACAAATGGGACCTTATTGAAAAGGATTCCAATACAGCAAAGAAGAAAGAAGATGAGTTGAGAGAGAAACTCGGCAATATTGATTATGCACCGATCATTTTTATTTCAGCTTTAACAAAACAGAGGATTTATAATCTTATAGAACTTAGTAAATCTGTTTACAATGAAAAGAATAAGAAAATTCCAACAAGTGAATTGAACAGTGTTCTTCTTGAAGAAATCGAATCTTTTCCGCCTCCGTCAACTCCTACTGGTAAAGAAGTTAAGATTAAATATATAACTCAGGTTGGTCAGAACTACCCGATATTTTTATTTTTTGCAAACCAGCCAAAGTTTATTCAGGATAATTATAAAAGGCATCTTGAAAAAACCATTCGAAAACATTTCGGTTTTACCGGTGTTCCTATTTTGATAAGCTTCAGAGAAAAATAAGTCTCCGGAAATATCCAAGGCTGATTTGTTTCTAAAGCTAATCTATCATTTATCCGGGTTCAGATGTATGAATTCTTCATTGTTTCCATCCTTAATAAAACCAAAATCATTTTGATTAAGGTTTATTTTTCTGTTCACCTTAATTTAAATTATAATAACTACATCTATTTTGTTAAATTTGAACAAAAAATTAAACATTTATAGGTAAGCATGGAAAATATTTCAGTCCTTAATCACCCTATTATAAAACGGGATTTAACGATATTGCGGGATAAATCCACCGACACCTACTTCTTTCGGTCGGCTTTACATCGCATTTCCTCCATTCTTGCATTCGAAATAAGCAAAGATTTTAGCACAGATGAATATGAAGTTGAAACACCGTTGGAAAGAACTACTGGTTATAAACTTTCGGATGAAATAGTGATAGTGCCTGTCCTTAGGGCAGGGCTCAGCATGGTAAATTCTTTCCTTGAAATAATTCCTGAAGCTAAAGTTGGTCATATAGGTATTCAAAGAAATGAAATTACATTAGAGCCAATGGATTATTATTACAAAACTCCACCCAACATTCATAATTCGCTTACAATTTTAGTGGATCCGATGCTTGCAACGGGTGGAAGCAGTTCTGCCGCATTAACCTATCTTAAAAACAGGGGAGCAAAGAATTGTATTTTTGCCTGTTTAGTTGCTGCTCCACAGGGCGTAACAAGAATCTGTAAAGATCATCCCGACGTTAAAATTTATACAGCAGTAATTGACAGAACACTGAACGAAAAAGGTTACATCTTACCAGGTTTGGGTGACGCAGGGGACAGAACGTTTGGTACTTTATAGAATTATCATAATACTCTTGATCTCAACTTTATCATTTTCTCAGGTTCACCCGGATAAAAATGTTGACAACCTGATTCGAAAAGGAATTCATAACCTTGTTAATCATAATTATGAGAAGGCGCTTGGAAATTTTAAGATATTAACAAAAGAGTATTCCCGTTTACCGCTTGGTGATATTTTTACCGCGGCAGTTTTTATTGCAGAAGCAAGTGATTATGGTGAAAAAGCTGATATTGATACGATAGACAAACTGATAGTCCGTGCAGATGAGAAAGCAAAGATTCTTTATGAAGCAGCTCCGGATGATTTATGGAATAATTATTATTGTGCATTGGTTAAAGGTTACTCTGCCTACTTCGAAGCTTTGAATGATAATTACATTACTGCATTTGCAGACGGTCTAAGTTCAATCTCTTACTTTGAAAAATGTATTGAGAAGGATTCCTCATTTTATGAAGCTTACCTTGCACTTGGAATATATAAATACTGGCGTAGTGAAAAAACCGCTTCATTAACCTGGCTCCCGTTTATTGAAGATGAACGGGAAATAGGAATTAAATTTCTTAAATTCGCTTTGAAGCATGATAGCTATAATTCCTACCTGGGGATTAATTCTCTGCTCTGGATTTATATAAATCAAAAAGAATATATTAAAGCGATTAATGTTGTTGAAAATTCCGGGAATAAATTTAAGGATTGCCGGTTCCTCAAATGGGCATGGGCAGATGCTTACCAGAGGATTGACAAGAAGAAAGCAATAAGTATCTACTATGAACTGCTTAATTTTTATGATAGTATGCCGGGGCAGAACCATTTAAACGAAATAGTTTTGAAACATAAAATTGCAATGTTATATGAGCAAACCGGTGAATTAAAGAAAGCATTGAAACAATGCGATGAAATATTAGGCTTAAAATCATTGAACGGATATGTTAAAGAGAATTTGCACGAAAGACTTGAACGGGTTGAATCATTAAAAATGAAACTTGGCAATTCAAAATAAATATATGTTTTTAATATTTCGTGTATCCGGTGGAATAAAAAATTAGTTGAATGATTAAGTACAAAGCATTGGCTATTGATTTTCTTTCAATTTGTAATATATTAGCGGTTAGTTTAGATTAGTTTGATATGATTTCAAATGTAACAAAAAATAAGAAATTGCTTGACGACCTGATAATTACCTGCAGGAATAACCTGCCAAGTGTAAATACAGAGTTGATTACAAAAGCATTTGAATTAAGCCTTGAAGCTCATAAGAATGACAGCAGGGCATCCGGTGAGCCATACTTTACCCATCCTTATGAAGTTGCAATGATTATTGCTAAGGAAATTCCGCTTGATGATATTTCTGTTGTAAGCGCTTTGTTGCATGATGTTATTGAAGATTCTGATTTTGACTTATCCTTTATTTCCAAGGAATTTGGTAAAGAGGTTGCAGAAATTGTTGATGGGGTTACAAAAATAGGCGGCATCTTTAAGGGGCAGGAAATTTCCCAGGCAGAAAATTACAGGAAAATGCTTCTTTCTATGGTAAAGGATATAAGAGTTATTCTTGTAAAGTTTGCTGACAGACTTCATAATATGCGAACGCTTGAATTCGTGAATCCTGATAAGCAGCGAAGAATTGCACAGGAAACATTAGAAATCTACGCCCCGTTTTCTCATCGGTTTGGATTGGCAAAAGTAAAATGGGAACTGGAAGATCTTGCATTCAAATATCTGAATAAAGAAGCTTATGAGGACCTTGTCAGAAAAATCAAGAACAAGAGAAAGGAACGCGAAAGTTATATCGCAAGATTTACCGCGCCAATTATTGAAAAGCTTAAAGAACATAAGATAGATTTCGAAATAAGCGGAAGACCAAAACATCTTTACAGCATTTACAGAAAGATGATTAAACGTAACAAACCGTTCGAAGAAATATATGATTTGTTTGCTGTTAGAATAATTATTGAAAGCAACGACACTAATGAATGTTATTATGTGCTTGGAATTGTAAATTCAATTTATACTCCCGTACCGGATAGATTTAAAGATTATATCTCTATCCCCAAAACAAACAATTACCAATCAATTCATTCAACCGTAATTGATACACAGGGAAGAATGGTTGAAGTTCAGATTCGTACAAATAAAATGCACGAAGTTGCAGAAAAAGGTGTGGCTGCGCATTGGAAGTATAAAGAAAATAAATTTACATCGGATTCAAATCTCGAAAACTGGGTTAACTGGATCAGAGATGTTTTTGAAAGCGCATCCAAAGATGAAGCAAGCAAAGAATTATTGGCAAGTTTTAAGTTAAATCTTTACCAGGATGAAATTTATATTTTTACACCTAAAGGAGATTTACGCCGATTACCCGTTAACTCTACTCCAGTGGATTTTGCCTTTGAAATACACAGTAAAGTTGGATACCATTGTATTGGTGCAAAGGTAAACGGAAAAATTGTTCCGTTGGACACGCCCCTCCACAGCGGCGACCAGGTTGACATTATAACATCTAAGAACCAGCATCCGAATAAAAGCTGGATGTTGTTTGTAAAAACTCATAAAGCAAAAGCTGCAATCAGACGGTGGATAAATAAAGAGGAAGAACAACTTGTTGAAACCGGCAAAGACATCTGGGAGAAAAAACTTAAGAAATATAAGTTAACCTATAACAATGATGATGTAACGAAATTTGCAAATTCACAGAAATATGAGAATTCAATCCAGTTATATAAAGCAATAGCATTGGATAAGGTTAACCTTGATGATCTTCTTCTTCCGAAAAAGGAGAAGGAAGTTAAGGATGAAACCAAGGAACTTGAATTTGATAACTTTGCAACTATTGCCCGGACTGATGCCGGCGCAATTCTTATTGATGGTTCTAATCAGAATGTTAAGTATTCTTTTGCAAAGTGCTGTAATCCAATTCCGGGTGATCCAATTGTAGGTTATATTACCATTGGTGAAGGAATTAAGATTCATAGAAAAACCTGTACAGATTTAATTAATTCAGTTAAGAAAGGGGGCGACAGGCTTGTACCGGTTCAGTGGCCAACTGCAGATGACTCATTGTTTGTTGCGGGAATATCAATAGTAGGAGAAGATTCGCCGGGTATACTTAAAGATATTTCCCATAGTATAACTTCTTATCATGATACAAATATAAAATCTGTTAACATTACGGCAAATAATTCTATGTTCAAAGGCGCTATTACTTTATATGTAAAGAACCTTGATCACCTTTCCCGTATTGTTGAACGGCTGAAAAAGAATAAAGGGATTTATTCTGTTGAAAGATTTGATAGTACAACCTCAGGCTGATTTCTAAAAATGGAAACAAGAATTTTAGCAATAGATTACGGATTAAAAAGAATCGGATTAGCGCTGTCTGATCCGCTTAAAATATTTGCCTATCCATTTAAGACTTTAAGTAATGATAACAAGTTTTTTTATGTTTTAAAAGAATTGGTGGATATTCAGGGAATTACTGAAATAGTTGTCGGTTATCCGCTTAAGGAAAACGGAGAGAAATCTTCAAGTACATTAGAAGTAGAAAAATTTGTACTTAGGTTAAAAGAGAATTTTAAGATCGATATCATTTTGCGGGATGAGCGATATACTTCAGAACTTGCCAAACAGAATATTCTGCAAAGTGTAACTAAAAAAAAGAAAAGACAGGATAAAGGTTTGGTAGACCGTAATGCTGCAAGTATTTTTCTTCAGGAATATCTTGACGAGAAAAAATGAATATTATAATGAACAAAAAAATATTTAGCATATCTGCAATTATTATTTTTTCAATTGTACTGTGGGGATCAGTATCGTTATCATATTATTATACTACGACTATAACTGTTCCATTAAAAATAACAAACCTGCCCGATGGTTTTATTGTCGGTTCTGCCACGGAAAAAGAAGTTACTATTAATCTAAGGGGAGAGGGCTGGAAACTTCTGTCGCTTTTCTGGGGCTCTAAACCGGAATTTAAAATACCGATTGGTACCCGTTACGATGGTGAAACCTACTACCTGAAAGATGCAATTAAAGAAAATAACTGGCTCGATAATAATATCCAGGTATTTGACATATCACCTACAAAAATGTCATTCGGTATAGAACGCATAAGAGAGAAGAGAATTAAAATTTATCCTGACGTAAATTTATCTTTCAAACAGGATTATATACTTGGAAGCGATATTTCAATTTCACCTGAATCTATACTTGTATTTGGAACCAGAAACCAGCTAAGTGGAATTGACAGCCTTCCGACAATCAAAAAATATTATTCTGATCTTGAATCGAGCGTTGATGAGCAGATTGAAATCCAGCCAGTTGACGGATTAACTTATGAATCTAATTACTGCTCTTTAAATTTTGATGTGCAGAAAGTTGCGGACAAAACATTTGAAAATCTTGAAGTTGAAATAACAAATACTCCGCCGTCAAGGGAATTATTACTTTTTCCAAATAAAATATCTTTAATTTTACGCGGAGGAATTAATATACTTGGCAAACTTAAGAACGAGGAAATAAAAGCTTCTGTGGATTTCCGTAAAGTGTTGCAGGATACTACCGGTTCGGTTGCTCCTGCGTTAACAATTCCAAAGTTCTTAAAAGTTGTTGAAGTTAAACCTGAATTTCTAAAATATATAATTAAAAAATATTAGTATGCTTATTAGTTTTGAAGGATTGGATTTTTGCGGTAAATCTACCCAGGTAGAATTGTTGGTAAATTATTTGAATAACTGCGGGAAAAAAGTTAAAGTTATAAGAGAGCCCGGCGGTACTGTAATCTCTGAGAAGATACGGGATATTTTATTAGATAAAAAAAATGATAAGATGCATATTGAAACAGAGATATTGTTGTTTTCGGCAAGCCGTGCACAACTTGTAAGAGAAGTTATTCAACCGTATTTAAATGATGGTTATTATGTTATCACGGATAGATTTTACGATTCAACAACTGCTTACCAGGGTTTCGGAAGGCAAATTCCTTTGGACTTTGTAGAGAAGATAAATATGTTCGCTGTTGGCGGCACAATTCCCCGGATTACTTTTTTTATTGATATCCCGATTGAAGAATCTGATAAGAGAAAAAAATTAAGGAATGGTGGCGAATTAGACAGGATTGAAATGTCCCAGCGGAGTTTTTATGAGAAGGTGAGAGAAGGTTATTTGCATCTTGCCGAAAAGGAAAAACGATTCAGAATAATTGACGGACTTAAGCATATAGATGAAATTCATGAAATAATAATTAATGACATCAGTGAATTAGAAATGAAGACAGGAGTGAAGTAAATGCGGAATTCAATAAAACTGATTATTGCAATCGCGGTTGTCGTGGTTTTTTCAGGTTCACTTAAAACAGACAATGATATTTTTTACCAGATTGCCAAAAGCATAGACATCTTTGGTAAAGTTTATAAAGAGGTTTCCTTTAATTATGTTGATGACATAAATCCGGAAGAATTTATGCTCTCCGGAATTAATGGTATGCTTGGCTCGCTGGATCCTTATACTGTTTTTATCGATGAGAAAAGAAAAGATGATATCGACTTGCTTACTCATGGCAAATACGGTGGAATCGGAGTTTCAATAGGAATGCGTAACGATAAAGTTACCATAGTTGATGTACTTGACGGTTACGCAGCCCAGCGTCAGGGATTAAGAATTGGTGACATAATTTCCAATGTGGATGACGTTGAAATTAATAAAGAAAATTTTGATGAGATTTCAAGGTATGTTAAAGGTGAACCCGGTACGCAAGTTAAACTGACTATACTAAGAGATGGCGGAGCAGAGAAACTTGTATTTAATCTGATAAGGGAAGAGGTTAAGGTTAAAAACCTTTTGTACAGCGGTTTTGAACCTGAGAACAGTAATAATGTTTATCTAAAACTTACAAGTTTTACAAGAACCGCCGGAGATGAAATAAGAAATACTTTGGTTGGGCTTGGTAATAAGAAAAAAATAAATTCAATTGTTCTTGATTTGCGCGGAAATCCCGGCGGCCTTTTGGATGCTGCTGTTGATGTATGCGAGAAATTCCTCTCAAAAAATCAATTGGTCGTTTCTGTAATGGGAAGAGATTCATCATCGTTAAAAAAATATTTCTCCACCGAAGAACCTGTTGGCGGCAATACTAAATTGGTTGTTCTTGTTGACAGCAATTCAGCTTCTGCTTCTGAGATTGTTGCCGGTGCAATACAGGATCACGACAGGGGAATTATTGTTGGTACAGAAACTTTTGGTAAAGGATTAGTGCAAACAGTTTTTCCACTTTCATATAATACTTCAATTAAAATAACAACGGCAAGGTATTATACACCAAGCGGCAGATGTATCCAGAAAATTGATTATTCGAAAGGTACAAATTCTGTAAGTGCAAACTCGGTTGCCGGTAAGCAAAGCTTTAAAACAGATAATAACAGAGCGGTTTTTTCATCAGGTGGAATAAAGCCTGATTCTACTATTGAAGCGAATGATGAATTATCTCTTACAAGGGAATTAATATCCAAAGGATTGGTATTTAAATTTGCAACAGAGTATAAAGAAAAGAATTCAAGAGATAAATTTGTTTCAGAAAAGGATAATGAATTGTTCGCAAAGTTTCTTGAATTCCTGAAGAATGAAAATTTTGTTTATGAAAATTCCGCTGAAAAGAAAATGGATGAATTACTTCAGCTTTCAAAAAAAGAAAAGTACGGCAAAAACATTTTAGATGAATTAAATAATTTCTCCGTCCGCTTTAAGAATTTAAGAAAAAGCGAACTGGAAAATCATAAAAAAGAAATTATCGATTTGATTTCCACCGAACTTTTCAACCGATATGATGGTAGTAACGGAAGAATAAAATATAGCCTTACTAACGACAGACAATTCTTGTTGGCGTTGGATATATTGAAAAATGAAGTGGCTTATAATAAATTTCTTTTAAATAAAAAATAAATAAGTAATTCGTGGTTATTTGTTTTTCACTTTTCCGGTTAAGATTAATCTGAGGGGATTATGGCAGTTAGCAAGATTATAATTAGTAAAAATCCGATTTTCGATAAGTGCCCAAAGTGCAGGGAATGGGGTTCGCTGCATCGTTCCAGAGCAAGAAGTCTTGCTGAAAACATTATTAAAATGTTTCCTCTCTGGAATATTTTCAGATGTAAAGCATGCGGCTGGCGGGGTTACAGGTTCACTTTTACCTTTACTTCAAAATCACTGAAGGTTATTAGCCTGTACATTGTTTTGACTTTTATTGCTGCATTTATAGTAAGATTTGCATTAAGCTATTTTATTAAATAATAAATTTAAGGAGGTTTTTCTGATGACTGACTCTCAATCATCAAAACATTATGAATTTAAAGCTGAGATAAAACAGCTTCTTAATATTTTGGTTCATTCGCTATACACACATAAGGAAATCTTTCTACGTGAACTTATTTCCAATGCATCCGATGCATTGGATAAGCTGAGATTCGAATCTGTTAGCGGCAAAAAATTCAGAGATGCCGAGTTGCCTTTGGAAATAAGGGTTGAAGCAAACAAGGATAAAAACAGGTTAGTCATTTCTGATACAGGAATTGGAATGACACGCGAAGAGCTTGTTTCAAATATCGGTACAATTGCTAAGTCCGGTTCTGCAGAGTTTCTTAAGCAGATTGAAGATGATAAAAAAGATCTCTCAAATATTATAGGAAAGTTTGGTGTTGGTTTCTATTCTGTTTTTATGGTAGCAAAAGAAGTTACTATAAAAACAAAATCGTATAAGGAAGAAGAGGAAGCAGTTGAATGGAAATCTGACGGTCTTGGAAGTTATGATATAAACACTTTGAACGAGCCGATGAAAAGGGGAACGATAATAGAAATTGAGCTGAAGGACGAGGAAAAAGAATTTACCGAGAAATATAAACTTGAAAGCGTGATTAAAAAACATTCAAACTTTATTTCATTCCCTATTTACCTTGAGAACAACAAAGTAAATTCAATCTCTGCTCTCTGGCGTGAACCAAAGAATACGATAACTAAAGAACAGTATTCTGAATTCTATAAATTTTTAACTTATGATAGCGAAGATCCGCTTGAGACATTGCACGTCTCTGTTGATGCACCAATCCAGTTTAATACTTTGTTGTTCATTCCTAAAAAGAATTATGATCAGTTCGGTTATTATAAAAATGATTATGGTCTCGATTTGTATGTTAAACGTGTTCTCATCCAGCATCAGAATAAAGATTTGTTGCCGGAATATCTCGGTTTTATAAAAGGTGTTGTTGATTCCGAGGATTTACCGTTGAACATTTCAAGGGAAACCCTCCAGGAAAATGTAATCTTTAATAAAATTGCACAGAATATTACAACACAGGTTTTAGCTCATTTAAAGAAAATAGCAACCGATGATCCCGATAAATATGCCGCTATCTGGAAAGAGCATGGTAAAGCCATTCGCCTTGGTTATTCTGATTTTATTAACAAGGATAAATTTGTTGAATTGCTCAGGTTCAATTCCTCTAAATATGAAAACCAGGATGGACTAACTTCCTTAAAAGAATATGTTGATCGTTTGAAAGAAGGTCAGAAAGAAATTTATTATTTCTCCGGCCCAACAAGGGAAGCAATTATATCAAGTCCGCATTATGAAATATTTAAGAGTAAACAATTGGAAGTTTTATTCCTGTTTGATCCTATTGATGAATTTGTAATGGATTCTGTGCGGGAGTATAAAGAATATAAGCTGGTTTCTATTGAACAGGTTGATCCGAAAAATTTAGATAAATTTGAATCAGCAGGTAAAGAAGAGAAACTTCCTGAAATTAGTAAGGATGATGAAAAGACACTTGATAAATTATTGAAGAGAATGAAGGAAATTCTTGGCGATAAAGTTACCGAGGTTAGAATTTCAAACAGGTTAACCGACAGCCCTTCCTGTCTTGTTAATCCGGCGGATGGTATGACTTCCCAGATGCAGAAAATTATGCAGATTGTTTCCAAGGATACATCTGTTCCTAAAAAGATTCTTGAAATAAATAAAGATCATAAGCTTATAAGAAACCTGATTAAAATTTATTCTGCTAATTCCAAAGATGAATATATTGACCAGGTTGTTGAACAGCTATATGAATCTTCTTTGCTGCTGGAAGGATATTTAACTGATCCGCATAACCTTGTAAACAGAATAAAGAACCTATTAGAGAAATCAAGTGACTGGCATGATGCGGTAAGATCAAATAACTAATTATTTAAGATAAAATAAGGGCTGACCAAAAAGTTAGCTAGTCATCACGAGCAAAGCGAAGTGATCTCATTTTTTAGTGTTAATAAGATAGATTGCTTCGTCGTTTTACTCCTCACAATGACAGTTACACTACTTTTTAGACAGCCCTTTATTTTTACATCTCTTCAGAATCTTCAACAGGAATTGTAAAATCTGCATTTGAAACTTCCGTAAATAATTCCTGCTTGTTGTTATAATTTTTAAGATAGAAAACTCTTACATTAGTCCGGTTTCTTGCCAACCAGCTTAAAGCTATTTTAACTTTTTCCAAATCTCTCTTTTCCACATTGTTGAATAGAGAGATTGCATTGTTAAAATAGTCATCCAATGCATCATCAAAAGATTCTCCGTTAGGTACAATGTTGTGTTTAACAAAAACCTTTCCAGAGATAAGCAGTATGAAATCTTTTTTATCCGAATGATTAATAACAAGCAGCAGGTTAGCAAGATTTATTGGCTCGGCGATGATTGAAGTTTTGTGAATCTGGGAAAGAATAAGATTAACCAAATCACGTATCTGCCCGGCTTCTTCGTATTTCTGTTTTTCGGAAAGTGATTTCATTTTATTTAATAACCTGTTTACTGCAAGCTGATTTTTCCCCGCTAAAAAATCGTAGACATTCTGCAGTTCACTTTTATATTCTTCTTTCAATGAAGTATGAGTACAGGGAGCTATACACCTGTCTATCTGGGCAAGAAAACATTCTTTCTTTTTATTCCATTCTTTGTCGTTACATTCTCTTATTAGGAAAGTTTTGTTTATTATCTCGATCATATTCTTCGTAACATCCTGGTTATTATACGGCCCGAAATAATCATTGTCATCAAAATCAAACTTGCTGCTCAATTCAATATTGGCAAAATCTGTCTGCTTGTTAATTTTTATAAAATATGTTTGTCCGTACTTCTTTAATTGAATGTTGCAGGGCGGATTGTAGAGCTTAATCAATTCTGCTTCTGCAAGTAATGCAGTAAGTTCGCTGTCTGTTGTTAAGTAATCAAGTTTGCTTGCAAGGCGAACAATTTTTCTTACCTTTCGTTCAGTTGATGAAGAGAAGTAACTTTTAACCCTCTCTTTTAATGCTTTTGCTTTCCCAATATAAATGATTTCATCTTTGGAATTCTTAAAGAGATAAACTCCGGGTTCGTTGGGAATCTTAAGAAAATCATTAACAAGTTTTTTCTTTATCAGTCTGAAATTATCTTTTGCCACAGGATAATGCTGAAGGTTGATGATATCCGAAACTGTTTTAATTTTATTTTGAGCAGTCAGTTCGGAAATCATTTTTAAAAGAATTTTTGCAGTTACGGTTGCATCACCTAATGCCCTGTGAACATTTTTGTGCGTAACCCCCAGATGCTTAACAACGGAGCCAAGAGATTTGCTCTTTAGTTCCGGGTACATTTTTCTTGCAAGCTTTAGCGTACACAAACTAAGGTTCTGAAATTTATCAATCCCCGCGTACTTCAATTCACTTTTCATAAATGATAAATCAAACGGAACGTTATGAGCAACAACAATGCTTTCACCAATAAAATCTAAAACCTTAGGAGCTATCTCATCAAAATAAGGGGCGTCATAGACATCAGAATTCTGAATTCCGGTAAGTTGCGTAATGAAGTAAGGTATTTCTCTGCCGGGATTAATAAACGTCCTGTAGGAATCCGTAATTTCAAGGTTCTTAACTTTTACTAATCCAATTTCTATTGCGCGGCTGCCGTATGCGCTTGTACCGGTGGTCTCAAAGTCAAGGACGCAAAAATCCACATCTCCAACAGGTTTAGAAAGCAAATTATCTATATCTGAAATCAAAACAATCCTGACAGTTTCTTTTTTTCAAAATAAAAAAGTTATATTAAATAATGTACGCGCTAAATATAGCGATCTTAATAATTTTTATTAAGGCAAAATCTTTTTATACTTTATAATTGGCGGAACTCTAAATTTTATATATATTCGTGGAAAAAAAATTGGATAAATGCAGACAATAAACATAATTTTTGTTGGTGATATAATCGGTAAACCGGGTATGGATATGGTATGTACCTGGCTTTCCGGATTAATAAAAAAATATAAAGCCGATTTCGTAATTGCTAACGGCGAAAATGCTTCAGACGGTAAAGGCTGTACAGAAAAAGAAGGTAAATTACTTTTTGATCTTGGAGTTAACTGTATTACCGGTGGCAACCATACCTGGGATAAACATCAGTCGCAGGATTATCTTAAAACGGAAGACAGATACATAAGACCGTTGAATTACCCAAAGGGTACTTTCGGCAAAGGCTATTATATTTATGAGACAAAGAGGGGTAAAGTTGCTGTAATAAATCTGCAGGGCAGAGCTTTTATGGCTACAATTGACTGCCCTTTCAGAACAGCCGATTGGGTACTTGAAAGAATAAAAACTGAAACAAAAACAATCATTATTGATTTTCATGCTGAAGCAACTGCAGAAAAATTAGCTCTGGCAAATTATCTTGATGGCAGGATAAGCGCTTTTATTGGTACTCATACTCATATTCAAACATCAGACGACAGAATCCTGAATAAAGGTACAGGTTATATAACAGATGTTGGAATGACAGGTCCGTATGAATCTGTAATCGGAATGAAAACAGAAGCTGCAATTAACAGGTTCATCTACCAGACTCCGCAAAAATACCAGACGGCGGAAAATGACATTCACCTGTGCGGAGTTTATTTAAAAGTTGATATTGAAACAGGAAAGACTGTTCAGATAGAAAGAATACTATTACCGGATTTTAACCGTTCTACAAATACGGAAGAATAACTATGATAATCTTAGATGGCAAAAAAGTAGCAGAGCAGATTAAAGCAGAACTAAGGGAAAAGGTTGATATACTGATTGCTGAAAATAAAAAAGTACCGGGTTTGGTTACTATAATGGTTGGTGATAACCCTGCTTCTCACTCATATGTTAATAGTAAAAGTAAATCCAGTACGGCAATTGGAATGCTTTCTAAAGTTGAAAAGCTTCCGGCAGAAACAACCGAAGATGAACTGATTGAATTAGTGGAAAAATATAACCGGGATGAAGATTATCATGGCATTCTCGTTCAACTTCCATTGCCAAAACATATTAATGAAGATAGGGTAATAATGGCTATTAACCCGGATAAAGACGTTGATGGCTTTCATCCTATTAGCGTTGGAAAACTTGTAATTGGGCAGGATACTTTTCTTCCTTGTACACCGGCAGGCATCCAGGAATTATTCAAACGTTACAATATTGATACGGCAGGGAAGCATGTAGTTGTTGTCGGCAGAAGCAACATAGTTGGCAAACCAATTACAAACATAATGTTCCAGAAGAAGCAGTGGGCAAATTCAATTGTTACAATTTGCCATACCGCGGCAAAAGATTTATCCGTTTATACAAAGCAGGCAGATATCCTGATTGCTGCAATAGGTCAGCCAAATTTTATTAAAGCCGATATGATTAAAGACGGTGTTGTTGTTATCGATGTTGGCATTAACAGGGTTGAAGATGCAAACCAGCCAAAAGGTTACCGCATTGTTGGAGATGTTGATTTTGAAAATGTAGCTCCAAAATCTTCTTACATTACACCGGTGCCGGGTGGTGTTGGTTTATTAACTGTTGCAATGCTGCTTTCAAATACATATAAAGCTTATGCAATTAAAGAAGGAATAAAATGATCGATTTAAATAAAATTGAATTATATACCTCGGAATTATTAGACAAGTTTCAGAATTCACCTAAAAAGAAATATGTACTTAAAGGCAATCTTGCTTCTTATATTGATCATACAATTCTTAAACCTGAAGCAAAAGAGGATGAAGTAAATAATGTTTGTAGTGAAGCGAAAGAATTTAATTTCAAATCTGTTTGTGTTAATCCTTCTTATGTTAATTTATGCAAAAAGGAATTAAAAGCAAGCGAAGTCAAAGTCTGTACGGTTATAGGATTTCCTCTTGGGGCTAATACTTCAGAAACAAAAATTGCTGAAGCTGAACAGGCTCTTGCTAACGGCGCTATGGAATTGGATATGGTCATTAACATTGGAAGATTGAAGAATAAAGATTTTAATTATGTCCTAAATGATATTTCCGTTATTGCAAAACTAACAAAGAGCGCAAATGCTCTCAGCAAAGTTATTATTGAAACCTGTTTGCATACTGATGTAGAAAAAGTTATTGCTTGTTTATTATCCAAAGAAGCCGGGGCAGATTTTGTTAAAACATCAACTGGATTTAGTAAGGCAGGTGCAACAGTTGATGATATTGCTTTGATGAGATTTGTAGTTGGAGAAGAAATGGGAGTTAAAGCTTCCGGTGGTGTTCGTACTTATGAGGATGCGATGAGAATGATTGAAAGTGGTGCAAGCAGAATAGGTGCAAGTGCAAGCATTCAGATTGTAAAAGGTGAAAAAACGGTTTCCACAGGTTACTAATGGTACTTACGATGATTGTTACTAAAACAGATGATGGCTTTACCGGCGAAGTGCCATCTCTTAAAGGTTGTGAAAGCTGGGCTCACGAAGAAGATGTTGCAATTGATAAAACACTTGACCTTGTTGCGTTCTACCTTAAATTACCTCTTGCTCATTTTGCTATGGATAAGTTGAGAAAGGAAAAAAATAAAACTTATTATAAAATCGTTTTTAATAAATGAGAGCATTTAAAACAGAGAAACGACTTGCAAAGATTGAATCTGTTATAAGAGCCAGGCAGCATTCGCTTACCGTAGTTTTTGAAAATATTCACGATCCGCATAATGTAAGCGCTATGCTTAGAACCTGCGATGCTGTCGGTGTTCCTAATGTCTCTCTTATTTATTCAATTGAAAAGTTTCCCAGAATAAGCAGAATCTCTTCGGCTTCGGCGAATAAATGGATTACCAGAGAAAACTTTAAAAATGTAAGCGACTGTTATTCGTCTTTAAGGAAAAAAGGATTTAAGATTTTTGCAAGCGCTTTAACCGAAGGATCAAAATATTTATACGACCTTGATTTTACAGGCAAGTCGGCAGTTGTTCTTGGCAACGAACACCGCGGTGTTTCGATAGAAGCAGCAGAACAAGCGGATGAGATATTTCATATTCCAATGAACGGGATGGTACAAAGTCTTAACGTGTCTGTTGCAAATGCGGTAATTCTTTACGAAATTTTCAGGCAAAGATTCAAACTTGGAATGTATCCTAGCAAAGATCTTTCAGAAATAGAAATTGAAAAACAAATAGACGAGTGGTGCAAAAAATAATGTTACAGTCATTCAGCAAAATCAATAAGGTGGAAGGGGAATTATTATTACCTGGTGATAAATCAATTTCTCACCGTGCAGTAATGTTTTCCGCAATGGCAAAAGGTGTTTCTACAATTGAAAACCTTTCCAATGCAGAGGATGTGAATTCAACAATTTCCTGTTTCAGGCAACTTGGTTGCGAAATAAACAAAACGGAAAACCTTGTTAGGGTTGTGGGCAAAGGTTATAAAGGTTTTACAAAACCAGCAGAAGCACTTAATGCCGGTAATTCAGGTACAACTGCAAGGTTGCTTAGTGGAATATTAGCTGCGCAGGACTTTGACTCAACCATCATCGGTGATAATTCATTATCCCAAAGACCGATGAAAAGAGTGATTGAACCGTTAAGTAAAATGGGAGCAAAGATAAAATCATCTGATGCTCTTACCTTGCCGATGACAATCCACCCGCCAAAACGTTTGCACCCGATTGACTTTGAAATGAATGTACCAAGTGCACAAGTGAAAAGTGCTGTTCTTCTTGCAGGATTACACGGCGACACTTCTACTTCTGTTATTGAATTTGTACCGACAAGAAATCATACTGAGTTGTTGCTTGACTTAAAAACAATTTCTGATGATGATAAAAGAGTAATCTTCGCTTCCATTGAAGATTATCCACAGAATGCCGAGTATGTTGTTCCTTCCGATATTTCAACTGCTTCATTCTTTATTGTGCTTGCCTTGTTAACAAAAGATTCAAACCTGAAAATTAAAAATGTTGGTTTGAACCCAACCAGAACTGGTGTTATGGAAGTTCTTAAATTAATGGGTGCAAAGTTTAGAATTGAAAACAAGCGGCAGGTTATGGGTGAGATGATCGGTGATCTGGTTATATCAAATGGAAGTCTTACTAATGTTAAAATTCCTGCTCACCTGATTCCGAATATAATTGATGAGGTTCCTATTTTATCTGTTGCTGGATTATTTGCTAAAGGTAAGTTTGAAATTGCAGGTGCCGGTGAATTGAGATTTAAAGAGACAGACAGGATAAAAGCAATCTGTAATAACATGAAACTGCTTGGGCTTGATGTTGAAGAATCGGGTGATGGTTTCTCAATATCCGGCCAGGTAAAAAATAAAAATGTTACTTTCAAAAGTTATGATGACCATAGGATAGCAATGGCTTTCTCAATCCTTTCAATTCTTTTGGAGGGTGGTACGGTTGAAGGATTTGGATGCTGCAATATTTCAAATCCTGATTTTCTTTCACAACTAAATTCTATTGTGAGGTAAAAAATGGCTGAAGTTAAACTTGTTAATGTTTCTAAAGTTTATGAAGGTGGTAACGTTGCGGCTAAAGATGTTAATCTTGTTGTTGGCGATAAGGAATTCGTTGTGCTTGTTGGTCCTTCCGGTTGCGGCAAATCTACTACACTTAGAATGATTGCCGGTCTCGAAGAAATTTCTTCCGGCGAATGTTACATTGACGGAAAACTTGTAAACAATGTTTCTCCAAAAGACAGAGACATTGCAATGGTATTTCAGAATTATGCTTTGTATCCGCACATGACAGTATTCGAAAACATGGCTTTCGGCTTAAAGTTAAGAAAGTTTGATAAGAAAGAAATTAAGGAAAGAGTTAGCCAGGCTGCTAAGATTCTTGAGCTTGAGCCTTATCTTAACCGTAAACCCAAAGCGTTATCCGGCGGTCAGCGTCAGCGTGTTGCTGTTGGAAGAGCAATTGTCCGCAAGCCAAAAGTATTTTTATTTGATGAACCGTTAAGCAACCTTGATGCAAAATTAAGAGTCCAGATGCGCACGGAAATATCAAAACTTCATCATCAGCTTGAAGCTACAATGATTTATGTAACACACGACCAGACTGAAGCAATGACGATGGGTGACAGAATTGTAGTAATGAAGGATGGCGTTGTTCAGCAGATTGATTCACCATTAAATCTTTATAATAAGCCGGTCAATCGTTTTGTGGCCGGATTTATAGGTAGCCCTTCCATGAATTTTATTGAGGGAACGATCAGGAATTCCAGCGGAATTACTTTTGCAACCAAGGATAATAAAATTGAAATAAAACTTTTGTTAAAAGATTCGGATAAACTTACAAAGCAAGTTGATAAAGAAGTCATTCTTGGGATAAGACCTGAAGATATTTTAAGCGAGAATAATACTGCGAAAGATTTGTTACCGGTTGAAGTAAAACTTGAAATTGTTGAACCTATGGGTAATGAGATTTTCTTATACTTCCAGTTAAATGATTCCCAGATAATTTCAAGAATTCCTGCAATAGAAAAACCGGTAGTTGGACAGCAGTATAAGCTTTATCTTGATAAATCAAAATTCCACTTCTTTGAAAAGGAGACAGAGCAGGCGATAGTGTAATTCAGTTATGCTCTTCATTTTATAAGATTGAGAGCTTCTGATAATCTTAAATAATTGACATAAAAACACAGTCCGGTTGGTAGTCCGGATGCACAAATTAAATTGTGTCGTATCCTTCCCTCTTGGGATGTCCATTGTCATTGTTGTAAACTAAACTAAGAGGGAAAAATGAAATTGACGATTTTTTTCGATGGACAGTTTTGGGTTGGTTTAATTGAAAGACAATCTGAAAGCAAGCATTACTCCAGCCTTTTTACTTTTGGGGAAGAGCCGGGAGACAGCCAGATCTTTGAGTTTGTAAACAATAATCTGCTTAATGTAATTAATAAGCAGAGTGAGTTTGTTGAAACAAATGATCTGCGTATAAAGAAAATAAATCCTAAAAGGCAGAAACGAATTGCCTCAAAGGAAATGACTGCAAATCCTTTATCTACAAAATCCCAGGAAGCTATTCAGAAACAACTTGAGCAGGATAAGAAGGAAAGAAAGCTTATTTCAAAGGAGCAAAGAGAGGAAAAGCTTCAATATAAAAGAGAAAAAGCCATTGAGAAAAGAAAGCAGAAGCACAAAGGGAAATAAAAACTCCTGTTTCATTTCATTGTAACAAGACAGGATTAGGAATGAAGTTATTAAAGACTTTTGCCTGTTATTCTTCTATTAGAAGAATTTCTCTTTGACTTAAAAAAAATCTGAGTTACAATTCAATTATCTGGTGTTCTCATCTGCAGTTAGCAATTATCAATTTTAGTTTTTATTTATCTTTTATTTCATCTGAAAAATTGCTACTTGTAGTTTTAAGTTAGTTTACTTAAAATTGCGTATACAATAATCATATACACAAATGTGAAAATGATTTTAGAAAATTGTTTCGGTTTTGAATGGGATGAAGGCAATTCAGATAAAAACTGGCAGAAGCATAAAGTATCCAGGTCTGAATGTGAACAAGTGTTTTTTAATGTTCCATGTATTGTTGCAGATGATAAGAAACATTCAGACTCTGAAAAGCGCTGGTTTTTACTTGGCAGAACTGATTTGGACAGGAAATTGTTTTTAGTTTTTACTATAAGGGGAGATTTAATTAGAATCATTTCAGCAAGAAGTATGAAT
Organism: uncultured Melioribacter sp.; assembly: GCA_964537965.1. Taxonomy (GTDB): domain Bacteria; phylum Bacteroidota; class Ignavibacteria; order Ignavibacteriales; family SURF-24; genus SURF-24. The sequence continues at coordinate 21,319 of CAZIDB010000063.1, forward strand.
AAAAAAGAAAAGGAATTATATGAAGAAGAAGCTAAAAGAAATACCGAAGTTTAAGAATGAGGATGCGGAAAGGGAATTCTGGGCTAAAGCTAACTCAGCTGATTATGTTGACTGGAAAAAAGCAAAAGCAAAAGTATTTCCCAAGCTTAAACCTTCTACTAAAACAATCTCAATAAGGCTACCTGAGCAATTAATTGACGGACTTAAGACTCTTGCTAATAAAAGGGATGTTCCTTACCAGTCTTTGATTAAGATAATTCTGAACGAGAGAATTAACGAAGAACTTAGGAACCGTGTTTAACCAATGCTACAATTCAATTATCTGGTGTTCGAACCTGTCGATTGCAATTTCATTTATAATCTGCTTTAAGAAATCCTTTCCATACTTACTTGTAAAGTAAATAAAGTTTAGCTCTCTTTCCTGCAGGTTACGATGAGGGAAAAGCACGTTGGATACTTTCCTTATCTGCCTTAGAGTTGTATCATATTTCCTTTTCTGGGCTTCATCAGCTTTCTCACGTAAGAATTCCAATCCCTGAAGAATCTTATCCCTTGTTTTATTTGTAACATCAAGCAGGTTATTCTCAATAGAATATAATTTTTCCCGTAGCTCATCAATAATAAGATTTACATCGTAAGATGCTTTTCTGAATGATTCTGCCAGATCAATTTCTGCAAGGTTATTTATAACTGTTTCTGTTATCGTTTCATTCTCGCTTATAAAATCAGTGTAAGCTAAATTAAACTTCTCAAGGATTTTCTGAATATTCTTTTCAACTATTGTAACGGAAGAACGCGGATAGA
>CAZIDB010000064.1:0-17243 GCA_964537965.1 uncultured Melioribacter sp.
ATGCCTATAAACAAGTTACAACAAACAATAATTTTTTCGAAGTTATTGAAGCGCAGGAAGAAATCATTAATCAAAGAGAACATTTTTACATTCCGAAAGGAATGGTTAAGACAATTGAAGACAAAATTAAAAGCGGGTATTTAATTGCAATAACTACTAATATGGAAGGGATGGACATTGCTCACGTGGGAATTGCAGTTAAAATGGATGATGGGAGAATTCACTTTTTGCACGCTCCGCTATCCGGTTCTAAAGTACAGATTACAGATGTGCCATTGTACGATTACCTGCAGAAGAATAAAAAGCATACCGGTATAATGGTCCTTCAACCTGTAGATATTGTTGATTAGAATTATTTTTTAACTAAACTTTTTAATACTCTGATATTTACGAGATCTTCCGGTTGACCTTTTGTTTTTGGTGTTTCCAGAATTTTGGGAACACCAAACAACCTTTTATCATTCATAATGTTTCTGAATCCCTCCTTGCCAATAAATCCTTTACCAATATGTTCGTGGCGGTCTACTCTTGTTCCTAAATCTTTCTTACTATCATTTATGTGAATGCACTTCAGCAAATCCAAACCAATTATTTCATCGAACTCATTCATCGTTTTATTATAAGCTTCAGGTGTCCGTATATCATACCCTGCAGCAAATATATGTGCAGTATCTATACAGACGCACATTCTTCCCTTTTCATCAACCAAGTCAATTATTTTTCTAAGATGTTCAAAACGATAACCGATGGATGTTCCTTGTCCTGCAGTAGCTTCAAGCATGCTTTTAACTTTATAATTTTTTGTATTCCGATGACAAATATTGATTGACTCTGCAATCAGTTTTATTCCTTCATCTTCACCTTTACCAAGATGACTGCCGGGATGAAAATTAAGGAACGGTATTTCAAGTTGTTCACACCTAATTAGTTCATCTGTAAATGCTTCCCGCGATTTACGCAGAATCTCATTACCCGGTGCGCAAAGATTTATTAAGTAACAATCGTGTGCAACTACAGGATTGATTTTCGTTTTACTCAATTTATTTTTATAATTGTTCAGTTCGTTTTCATTCAAAGGATTTGCAAACCATTTGTTATTATTTTTGGTGAAAATCTGCATGGTATTAAATTTTAATGAAGAAGCAAGATCGACCGATTTGGAAACCCCTCCTTCAATTGAAGTATGCGCACCTAAAAGCTGTTCCATTCATTACCTTGTTTTATAAAAGGATAAAAATTAAAAATGAAATTACAAAATCTTTTTGAATTGGCCCGGAAGAAAACAAAAATAGTAATTGGACTTATGTCCGGCACATCAGTGGATGCGCTTGATGTTGCAGTAGTTGAAATTACAGGCAGCGGTGAAGAAACCAAATTGAATCTATTAAAATATCAGGAGTATCAATATCCTGCCGGATTAAAAGAGTTAGTTATAAAGAATTCTGTTAGCCAAACCAGCAACATTGAAGATATCTGCAGACTGAATTTTCTCTTACCTCAAATTTATTCCGAAGCAATAAAAAAAGTGTGCAATGAAATAAATCTTTCTTTAAGTGATGTGGACCTTATCGGAAGCCATGGGCAGACAATTCATCATCTGCCTGAAGAAAAGGAAATGTTTGGTTACAAGGTCAGATCAACATTACAAATAGCAGATCCGATGGTTCTTGCTAAACTTACCGGCATCATCACAATTGGTGATTTTAGAGTAGGAGATGTTGCTTTAGGTGGGCAGGGTGCACCTCTTGTGCCTTATGTTGATTATATTTTATTCCGTTCGGAAAAGGTTAACAGAGCACTTTTAAATCTTGGTGGAATTGCAAACTTTACTATCCTGCCGAAAAATTGTTCAAAGGAAGAAGCAATAGCTTTTGATACAGGTCCGGCTAATATGCTTATCGATATGATCTGTAAAAAATATTTTAATGTTGGTTATGATAAGAACGGAGAAATAGCAGAATCAGGAAAATTCAATGAAGGATTATTTGAAAAATTAATCAGTATGGATTCCTACATAAAAAAACTTCCGCCCAAATCAACTGGAAGAGAATATTACAATGAAACATTTTTGAACAACCTTGAGGAAGATGAAAATATCAAGCCGGTTGATTTGCTGAATACATTGACTGACTATACAGCATACTCTGTTTATTATAATTATGAAAAGTTTGTTAAACCGATAAATGAAACAGATGAACTGATTTTAAGCGGCGGCGGAGCTAACAATTTGTACATGACTAAGTGTTTTAAAAAATGGTTCGGTGAGAAAGTCATTATCCGGAAAATTGATGAACTGGGAATGTCATCGGATGCCAAGGAAGCTATTTGTTTTGCAGTCCTTGCAAATGAAACAATTTCCGGAAATCCATCAAATATGATTAAAGTAACTGGTGCATCAAATGAAACAATATTAGGCAAGATATGTCTGCCATAAATAATCTTAGCGTCTTTATGTCTTAGCGGTAAAAAAAAATAGCCACCGCAAATTCGCTAAGAACAAGTGATTATAGATTTCTTAGTACTAATCTTGCTGCTGCCATAAATTCTATTTCACTTTCCTTAACAGGAATAAATTCTTCCTGTGGATTCTCTGTATAGAAAACAACATAATTCTCAGGCAATCTCCTGTAGTACTTAATAAAACTAACAGAGGATTTTAACCGGCAGGCTGTTAAAGAACCATCTTCAATATTGGCATCGATATCAAAAAGAATTTTATCACCTCTATGTATTTTCCCATAAGGACGGCTTTCACTGTATATCATAACAAAGCAATTATCTTTTTTAGAATAGGGAAGAGTCATTGTTCCGATTATGTTTGTGTTTGTAAAAAGGTCATCGCCAAGAATCTGGGATACAACCGGAAATTCATTACCTGCAACATTGAAGAGTTCTATGTTCAGGTCAAACAGGTTTTGTGAGTAAATAATTCTGTCAGGATTACTGTCATCAATCTTAATGTTTAATCCTTCTTCAAGTTTTTTAATTGTAAGTTGGTTGGGATGTTTAGTTACGCCTTTTTTAATATTGTAAAAAACTTTAGCGCTTATTGAGGTTTTAGCCTGAAGATCTGTATCGCTAATGCGAAAATCTTTTTCCAGTTTGCGGATAAATGTCTGCCAACTCATATAAAACCATATTTGTTTTTGCGAATCTATTCAAAAAGGAAGGAATAATCAAGGATTGATAAGCAGAATACAGAATACAGAATACAGAATTCAGAATACAGAAGAAGAATGAGATACATGAAGTTTCAGGTGTGTATGGGTGAATGTTTGGATTGCTTTACTTTTTAGTGGTGTCAGGAATTTCTTCCTGACACCACTAAAAAATTTATAGTAGTGTCAGAAGTTTCCTTCTGACACAATAATTATACTAGTTTTATTTCAGCAACAACATTTTTTGAACATCACGGAATTCACCGCAGCGCAATTCATAAAAATATACGCCGGAGGCGTATCCACTTGATAAATTATTCTTTGAGGAAAACTCGATAGAATGTTTCCCTGCAGATTTATATTCATCAACTAAAGTGGAAATAAGATTGCCAAGTGCATCATAGACTTTTAATGTAACTTGTCCTGCCGTTGGCAACTGATAACTTATCATTGTTGACGGATTAAATGGATTTGGATAATTCTGGTTTATTACAAATTTTTCCGGTAAGGTTTTATCTTTCTCTACATCAACATTCATTTGAATTTCCGGTAATGTACCCTGGTAATTCCATTTATCAATGCTCCAGCCCCAATAGCAAATGGCATAGACATTATAGTTCTCATCGAAATCGATATTGTATGGAGAAGCATAACCAGAGGCATTGCCCGGTACTGTACCGCCATCACGGGTAAGGTATCCGCCTGTTAAAGTAAAATTCCATAATGCAGCATCAATTGTATCCAGAACTGCCCCGGTCATTGGATGAAGTACAAAAATCTTTCCGTATTCATATCCAACACTGCGTTGAAAGTTTGTAGCACACGCAACGAACAATAAATTTTTATCCGGCATTATATTCAATCCCCATGGACCGGGATTTAGAGTAGAGCCATCACTCGCAATTGGTTGTTCTGTTAAGGTGAAGAAATTATCGTTTATAATGTAATCACCTCCCGGTGCAGGAGCTAATAAGTAGATTTTTTTTGATGTATAATTGGAAACATAAATAACACCCTGTGAATGTACATCAACACCCCGGATATAGCCGGGTTCGGGCATTGTAATAACTTTCTTCGGATCAAGAGTATGTGTGTTCTGCCAATCATCAGTCTTGGCTTTTATACCATCATAAATAAGGACTGAACCGGCATTAGTTGAATCACCTGTTCTTGTAACATAAACAGTTCCTTCATCATCAACATCAACAGAATAAATTTCATCCGTTCCTGTTACAATCCTGTACTCAGTAGATTCAATTGAATCAGAGGTCATTCTGAATACAAGGATGTTATGTTCGACATCATTATTTGCAACGTAAATAAGAGAATCTTTTGTTACTGCAATGTCATATGCTTCGAGTAATTCAATAACATCAAAACCACTAATCCATGGTTGATGAAAACCTGCGTTTACACCGCCATAACCATATGTTCCCATTCTTCCTTTTGCTGAATCAGCATCAGAATAACCAACAAGGTAACTTGCGTTTGGTGAACTTCTGTAAATGAGAGAAACAAAAGTGTTTTCTTTTATTACTCCAACAGAAATAGTTGGATAGCCGGTTCCGTTCACTTCATCATCATAAGTTGCATACTGGCAAAACCACGGAGCATCCATTGTCTGAGCATTTGTAAAAGTATAAGGAAGGATGAACAGGAAAAACGAAATTACAAGTAAAAATTCTTTTTTCATTTTAGTCTCCCTCAAATATTTAATATGTGCCAGAGAATTTTAAAAAATAAAATACGAATGTCAAGAAACTGTAAGCAGGATAACTTGAAAAACGAGCGCATAGTTTGGCTAATCATTTTATAGCTGTAAATGATTACCAATGCAAATAGGAACTCAGCATTTAAAAAGAAACTCAACCCCCGGCCCCTTCTCTTACTAAGAGAAGGGAAGTAAGGGGATGAGTTGAAAAATAATATTTCTGTTTTAACTCAGATCTTATTTTAAGAACAGCATTTTTTTGGAAATAATTTTGTTACCTGTTGTTAACCTGTAAATGTATGTTCCGCTTGCTAAATCAGAGGCGTTGAACGGAGCCTGGTAAACGCCAGCCTTCAGGTATTCGCTGTTGAAGATAACTGCTGTCTCTTCACCAAGAATATTATAAATCCTTAAATCAACAATTGCATCCTGCGGAATACCGAACTTGATTGTGGTTGTTGGATTGAATGGATTAGGATAATTCTGATTAACAAAGAATTCCTTCGGAATATATTTTTCAACACCGGTAGCAATATCATTTACAAATGTTATATCAAATGTATCTACACTTGTAACAATGGCAGATTCGCTTCCCTTTGTTTTAACAGTCCATCGTGTAACAAGAGTATCTTTTCCTGCCATCCAGCCTAAGACTTTCTTCCCGTCAAAATTATAAATACTGTCATTTAGTGCCGGGCTGTTAAATGCAGGAGTCTTTAAAAGTGAGAATTGATAAATTAAAGCATCACCATTCAAGTCAGCTGATTTTGTCCAGGTTGCAGAGAATTGCTGGCTCGAATCGGTTAATACAACAACAGCACCGTCTGCCGGCGAAACAGGGAAGAAGTAAGGAGACGGAGGGGCTGCAACACCTTGAGTAATATCAGAATAAAGCATAGGCAGGAATTGATAACCACCATCATAAGGTGTGCTGCTATCATACTGCGAAGCAATTCCAATTGCATTTACGGGGTATGTCGGCTCGGGATTAAGTTTCATATCGGTATCATTATCAATTCTGAAAGTAAATGTTTTATAACCATCCCAGAACGTCATTGATACTCCTGAGCTCGTACTTGAAGCATCCGGCCAGGCAGCTGAGCTTGCAGTTTTTGCTATACCGTTAAACTTTATTCTTGTAGCTTCATAAAGTTCTCCGTGTTTAAGGAATTCATCTACTGTAACCAAAGTTGGTTCCGGTAATGTTGCAACACCAAGTACAACAAGATTTACCGGTGTATCGGAAACTTCTAATTCAGTTACACCACTGTAATGAGCAACTTTTCCAGTAATACGAATTTTGCTTCCGATCGGTAAATCAGTTGAGTCATCATTGTTTGCAAAAATTAATATTCCGCCGGTTTCATCCTGCATATAGAAACCAAGGTCGGCAGAGTTCTTTTGTACATTAATGGAAGTTACTACACCCATAATTGTATATTCAAGGCCAACATTATCCGGAATGAAATCACCATTAGCATCAACTTTAACATCTGCAATTGGTGTTGTAACTACTTTAAGTAAATCAAGAATGACAATTGGAATAGGATCACTATCCCGAGGAATTCCGGAATAGACAATTTCAAGGTCGGAATCATCATCAACGTTTGCAAGAGTTACTATATCGATCTCATTTGCACCGGTTACAATTCCTTCATCTATTTTAGCTGATGAATAACTTGTTACATCGTGTATATCTCCGCCTTTATATTTTACAAGGAAAATTCCGCCCTGACTATCTCTTGAGCCGAATACCAAATCAGTATTTCCATCTCCGTCAATATCACCTGAAGCTGCACCGTTTAATCTAACAGCGCCAACTGTACTTAAATCAGCAATGACAGTAGATTTTAAACCACCATTTACTTCTTCAAGCAGATGTACTTTACCAGCGCCAGTGCTAGCCCAGGCGCCAACAACCAATTCCTGTATGCCATCATTATTTATATCAGTAACTGTAGATCCTTTAAATGAACTATATCCGCCTGCAACATTTGTTAATGTATTTGCAAGCTGCCAGGTTCCATTTAAATACTGGAATTTATTTATTGATCCGTTATTGTCGATTGTGTAAGCGTTTCCATTTACAACTGCAACATCATATTTGGTACCACCTGGAATTACTCCGGTTGAATAATCAATAACAACTAAAGGGAGACCTGTAGTTGCAGCGCGGGGAATACCGGAGAATACAGCTTCATCAATACCATCGCCATCAACATCGCCAACAGATGCAACATCCCACTGACCGCCAGCCATTAAGCCCTTATCAATTATTGAGGTTTCATAATTGTTAACGTCAAGGATATCTCCGCCTTTATAATTCAGTCTGTAAAATGTAGCTTCATCTGTACTGTAAGTTGTTCTTGAACCAAAGACAAAATCAAGATTACCGTCACCATCAATATCTCCTGAAGCGCCACCGTTTAATCTTGTTGAACCTAAACCGGCAAAATCTCCAATTGTAGCAACATCCAATCCATCACCATTCGGCTTAAGTAAAAATACTTGTGAGCCGCCGACCCATTGACCAACTACAATTTCCTTCTGGCCATTCTTATCAAGATCGACTACAGAAGCATTATTCCATGAACCACCAGGCACAAGACCAGATAGAATCGGTTTGGAAACATAGTTTCCATTTTCATAAGCGATTGGTGTGATGTTACCTGATGAATGAATTAGATAAGCAAAATTATTTACAACTGCCAAATCATATATAGTACCGCCATCTACTGTTATACCGGATGTTAATGCGGAAGCTTCAATCGTCCAGGTTTCAGAACCATCGGCATTATCCGGAATATTACTTACAGAAATAATACCGAATCTCATATCGCCTGCTCTATTACCATAAATCAATTCTGTTTTTCCATCGCTGTCTATATCACTCAATACCCATTTAAATGGTCTTTCATTACCACCATCAGTAGTTAGAATTGTGTAAGCTGCATTTGGTTTATAATTACCATCACCATTATCAACGCCTAAAATATCCGAACCATCACCTGCAGCTTCATACACAACAATACGTGATGGATTCTGACTTTCTGTAGTAAGGTTATTTACAGGTCCCCAGAATATTTCCATTTTACCATCACCGTCAGTATCACCATATGTTAATGCCGGCCAGGTATTTTGCGCGGGTATTCCGGGAATAGCAGTAACAAACACTTGCTCCCAGTAAGCGCCGGTCCATTCAAATTTATACAACCTTGGTATAAGTTCATTCGGCGTATCATTCCAGTCATCATTTACTGCAAAAATCTCTCGCTTGCCATCAGCGTCAAAATCAACACCAGCAATAATATTTCCAAAACCACCCAGTTCAACAGAGTCCGCATTTATTACTGCACTCCTTACAAACTGAGCTGGTGAGTTTGATCCTGAATATTCAACTGTCCAGGTTTCGGATCCATCACCATTATCTGGAATATTACTAACGCTTATTACTCCAAATTTAAAAAGTGAAGAAGAACCTGCGCGATCTGCAAAAATTATTTCATCAACACCATCCTTATCAATGTCATTAACTACCCATTTGAAAGGGCGCATATTTACGTTATCTGCAAGGTTAAAATTCCATTTTGCGTTCGGGGCATAATTACCATTACCAAGGTCAACACCCATTACATCACTACCGTCTCCCTTAGACTCAAAGACAATTATACGTGCAGGATTTGGATTTATTGTTCCAAAGTTATTTACCGGTCCCCATAGTATCTCCATCTTTCCATCTTTATCAAGGTCTGCTGAGGTAAGTGCAGGCCAGGTATTTTGTAATGGAATATCAAGTGTGGCAGACCAGACCGAATCCCAATGATTACCGTTTTTTTCAAACTTATAAATTCGCGGGATTAATTCATTCGGAGTATCGTTCCAGTCATCATTAACCGCATAAATTTCAGTTTTTCCATCACCATCAAAATCAACTCCAGAAACTATTTCTCCAATTCCTCCTGCTTCAAGTGCAGGAACCGGGATAACACTTTGTCTAATGAATTGATCTGTTTGAGTGAATGTACTTGAAGAAAGAAAGACGAAAAGAAATGCAGAAAAGAACAGAATAAAATTTTTCATGAATTCTCTCCTTTGTAATTATATGAAATAATTGAAAAAAAGAGGCCGGTTTTTACCGGCCTTCATTATAATTATTTAACTAATGTCATTTTCTTAGTGAATTGTGTGTTTCCGGTTTTTAGCGTATAGAAATAATTTCCGGAAGCTAACTTTGAGGCATCATACGTAAACTTATACGTTCCTTTTTCAAATGAAGTTGAATTAATAAGTTTAGTAATGAGCTCGCCTGTTGAAGAGTAAACTGTTAATGTAACATCCGATCGCTCTTTAATAGAAAACTCTATTGTTGTACTTGGATTAAAAGGATTAGGATAATTTTGTTTAAGTGAAAATTCTTCTGGTACTATTCCTTCCTCTTTAACAACACCGGTAATAGTTAAAGGAATAACAGGTAATGTACCACCGTACTGCCATTTATCAACTGTCCATCCATAGAATGAAACAGAATAAACATTATAATTATTATCGAACGCAACATTATAAGGTGAAGTATAACTTGATGCGTTTCCCGGAACATCTCCGTCACCTCTGCTTTGATAAGAAGAATCGCACATCAGAAAATTCCATTGTGCACAATCTATAGTATCTAAAATGGAACCTGTGTTTGGATTAAGTAAATAAATTCTTCCATACTCATAACCTGAGCCACCCTTGAAATCATTTGCACAAGCAAGTAATAAAATATTTTTATCAAACATAAAATTTAATCCCCAGGGACCAGGATTAAGAGTATCACCAGCAGATGCAATAGGTTTATCTTCTAAAGTAAAACTAAAAGCCGGATTCAAAGTATAACCTGTTTCAGGGGTGCCTGTATAACAATATACTTTGTCTACTTCATAATTGGAAACATAAATTACAGTTCCTTCTTTATTAACTGTAATTCCTCTCAAATCACCGGAGTCAGGAACAGTTATAGTCTGCATCGGGTTTGAAGGAACACCTTGCGACCAGTTCGCATCTTTTGCATAACCCTCATAAACCAGAATCTTTCCGGGATTTGGCCCGTTGCCTGAAGTTGACACATAAACTTTTCCGTTTACATCAACATCAATACCCCATAAGCTATCTGAATCAAGAACTCCAAGTGTGCTCATTCTGTATTCAGTTGAAAGTATTTCGGTTGCAGTTTTCTGAAAAACCAGAATGTTTCTGTCGGGATCATTACTTGCGGCATAAACATAGCCATCAGAAGTTCCCTCTAAGTCCGTAGCATATTGTAGCTCAACGATATCAAATCCGTTAACCCATGTTTCATGAATTCCGGCACATGCCGCACCATAACCATTAAAATTCAACCTACCTGTAGCTGAATCGGCATTAGTATAACCAATTAAGAAACAGGTATTGTTTGATAGTCTTGTAACAAGAGCAACAAAATCATTTTCACCAACAACTGCTACGGAAGGAACATTATAACCTGTTCCGTTAGCGCTGTTGTCATAAGTTGCATAAAGACATTTCCAATCTTTATCAATGGTTTGAGCCTGGGCGTGAGAAATAAGGACGAGAAAAAGAAAAGAAAGAATGAACGAGTAAAAATACTTCATCTGAGCCTCCTCTCGAAAATTTCTGTTAAAAACATTTTCAAGTTTAAAAAATCTATCCATAAAGTCAAGGTTATTTTATGTATTTTTAATTCAATTATGTTGATTGTTTTGTATTTATGAAAAAATATTTTAGGTCTTTTCTGCATAAACAAATATTACGGTTAGCGCTTCCCGCAATTGCAGGCCTTTCCTCCCAGATGATTGTTTCCCTTGTTGATACGGCAATGATTGGCCGTTTAAATGAAGCTAAGTATGCGCTTGCGGCAATGGGAATTGGTGTAATGGCAACCTGGGCGCTTATAAGTTTTTTCTCAAGTCTCTCTACCGGAACCCATGTTCTTGTTGCAAGGAAATTCGGGAATAATGACTTTAACGGTTGCGGCCAGGTGATGAATATATCCCTGATATTATCTTTAATGATCGGCCTTGTTGTAAGTTTTCTTGGAGTTAGTTTTGCATATACCATTTCCCATTTTTTTGCTGCGGATTTTACAGTAGGTGATTTAGCCGGAGATTTTCTTCATTACAGGTTTATGGGAATTCCGTTTTTCCTTCTTACCGTTTCTTACCGTGGATTTTTTTTCGGAATCGGTAAAACTAAAATTTTCATGTACTCTGGAATTCTTATAAACGTTCTGAATATTATTTTTAGTTACACATTTATTTACGGCGCTTTCGGCGCACCCAAGATGGGGCTTGCCGGCGGTGGACTTGGAGCTACACTTGCAACCATATGCGATTCTCTTTTTTATTTCTTTGTCACTTTAAGGAAAGATTACCGGCGGAAGTTTTATTATTTCAGGCATTTTAAATTCGATACGAAAATTCTCAGATCAATCTTAAAAATATCTCTGCCTGTATCTCTTCAGAATGTATTAATACTTGTCGGCTTCCTTAGCTTTATATCCATAACCGGTTTGATTGGTACTTTGGAACAGGCTGCTTCTCAGACTGTGGTTTCATCATTGTTCATTTCATTTATGCCTTGTTTCGGATTCGGTATTGCTGCACAGACACTTGTTGGGAATAATCTGGGTTCGGGCAAATTTAAGCTTGCAAAGGTCTACGGATTTGAAACCACGAGGATTGCAACTTATTATACTTTTGCTCTCGGAATTGTTTTTATAATTTTCCCACAATTAATTTTATACCTTGTAACAACAAATAAAGCTGTAATAGAAACTGCCATTCCGATTTTAAGGATTGCAGGATTTGCACAAATGTTTTATGCGACAGGAATTGTACTTGCAAACGGTTTACAGGCCGCGGGTGAATCATTATTTGTTATGGCGGCAGAAGTAATAACAAACTGGTTGATATTCATTGTTTTATCATATTACCTTGGTGTTTATCTTAAGTTCGGTTTAATGGGGGCATGGTTTGCACTTCCATTTTATATTATATGTTATTCTCTTGCAGTGTATCTGAAATTCAGATTCGGGAAGTGGCAAACCGAGGTTGGCTGAGTTGTGACATAAAAAGAAAAATTAAATTTTTATGAGAAAACTATTGACAATCTTTCATTCATGGAATATATTTGCTGTGTAATGAAGAAAATTAGTTTAATACTGACCTTAATTTTACTCGGAGGGACCATGTTCTCCGGGGCTTACTTCAATTCCATAAATGGCTGGAGTGAGTCTAATGATATTGTTATTAAATGGGAAACAGGTGTTGAAAACAACATAGATCATTTTACAGTTGAAAGGAAAACACCAAATTCTTCATTTGTACCAATTAATAATGTTGAACCAAAAGGCAACAACTCAGTTTACAAATATATTGATGAAGGTCTCTTTAAGACTGATAGCGATATTTATATCTACAGGATTGCTATTTATGAAAATAACAATCCGACACCAGCGTATTCCCAGGAGATTCCCGTTTCCCATAGCCTTTCCTTTGTAAAAAGAACCTGGGGAAGCATCAAAGCAATGTTCAGATAATCTTCCGAAACTTCATTGAGATTTTCTTTCCTAAAAAATACACAAGCGATTTATCTTTTACTTTTTTCATTTTTTATTATTTCATTGTTTGCCTTTGTAAGCTGTTCGTCATCGGAGGAAACAACAAAAAAAATTGAACAACCGGTCCCTGAAGTAAAAAAAGAATTAGTCATTCCGGATTTGGACAAGCCCATACGTGTACTTATCTCTGAAAAGAAAAAGGAAAGCCAGATTAAATTTCAGAATGCTGCTGCAATTTGTTCTGAGGGTTCCCTGATAACTAAAATTAAATCCAAAGATAAAATCACTTTTGAAATTAAGAATGATAAAATAGTAATGTTATTTGGCAACAAATCCTTTACAAGAGAAAACTTCAGCATCTTACCAATTGAAACTGACGGAACAATTAACTTCGACGCGAAAAAATATTCTGACAGTATCAGAGTGACTACTAATGCAGGTAAGATTTTGATAATTAATTATGTAAGTTCTGATGAATATCTGATGGGTGTAGTCGCTTCAGAGATGGGAAATCTTTCAAAGAAAGAAAACATAGAAGCATTAAAAGCAATGATGTTATGCGCCAAGAGTTTTACTTTTGAAAAAATAAAAACCGCTAAACCAGATTATGATGTTTACAGCGATATAAAGGATCAGTTGTTTAACGGAGTTGGAAACCTTAACTCAACTATACGCCAAGCATATGATTCAACAAAAAACCTCTACCTGACTTTTAATGATGAATTAGCCCAGGTATATTATTTTTCATCTTGCGGCGGTTATACAGAAGACTGTAAAAATGTTTTACCAAACTGTTCTTCAGATTATTTATCAGGAGTAAAGGACGGGGATGAACCATATTGCAAAATCTCACCATCGTTCAACTGGCAGGAGACAATTACCAAAAAACAAATAATTAATTCTTTGGTTAACGCAGGGTATATTGAAGATGGCAAGTGGAAGATTAAAGAATTCAGTATTCAAAGCAGGTTTGTATCCGGCAGAATAAGCGAACTCCTGGTTGTAGTACAATCAAATGATGAAAACAGAAAAGAATTTATTCTAAGCGGAAATAAAATAAGGTATGCAATTAAAACTTCTGATGGAGCAATTCTTAAAAGTGCCAATTTTGATATAGAAGCAAAATATGAGAACCAGGAATTAGTGGCTGTAAAACTAAAAGGCAAAGGGAACGGACACGGCGTTGGATTGTGCCAGTGGGGAGCAATTGGTATGGCAAGGCAAGGGAAAAAATTTGATGAGATAATTGCGCACTATTTTAATGGTATCAAAATTACTTCAAAGGAATAAATCCGCAGACAACAAAATTCAATTAAATTAAAGTTAGTCAACAGGTTTTTAAACTATGTTCCAAAAGTTACAAATATATTTAGCTTCAAAATCACCAAGAAGAAGACACCTGTTAACGCAACTGAAATTAAATTTCAAAGCGTTTAATGTTGAATTGAAAGAGGAAATTCCTGACGGTGAACACCCGGTTAAATCTGTTAAAAGACTTGCATTTGAAAAGCTTGAACTTGCTAAAGCGAAAGTTAAAAAAGGAATAATAATTACTGCTGATACAATTGTTGTTCTTGACCATTATGTGCTTGGCAAACCAAAAAATAAAAAAGATGCAGAGAGGATACTAAAACTACTTAGCGGAAGAACTCATACTGTATTTACAGGTTATGCCGTTTATAATTCAGTAACAAAAAAGACTATCGTTAATTATGAAAGAACATCAGTTACATTCCGGGATTTGGATGTTAAAGAAATAAAAGATTATATTGCGTCCGGAAGTCCGATGGATAAGGCAGGCGCATATGGAATACAGGATGATTTTGGAGCAGTGTTTGTGAAAAAAATAAACGGATGCTATTACAATGTAGTTGGGCTTCCATTAACAAAATTATATAAAACCTTAAAAGAGATTAGCTGAATTGTCCGATAAACTAAAACGAAATATTTTTACCTTACTAATTGTTGCCGCTGTTCTGTACTTAGCATTTACTATCTATGCAGACTACAAGCAGGTAATTTCTTCATTCTCTCATTTTAACTGGCTGTTATTTCCTTTATTGCTTGTATTGGCTCTCTTAAACTACTTAACAAGATTTGTGAAATGGGATTACTATCTTAAATTTCTGAAAATCAGAATAAGCAAGATAGACTCGTTCGCTATTTTTATGTCCGGCTTTATTATGAGTGTTACACCTGGTAAGATGGGTGAACTGATGAAAGCTTATCTTGTTAAGCAAATTACAAAAGAATCGGTAAGTAAAGTTGCTCCGATAATTATGGTGGAAAGAATTACGGATTTTATTGCGCTTGTTTTTCTTGCAATGATTGGCGCTTATGTTTTTAATTACGGTTACCTGATTATTATTGGAACAGGTTTGTTTTGGGTGGCTCTTGCTGTTATAATCAGTAACAGGAATCTTTCATTTAAAATAATTGATTTGCTTGGCAGGATAAAACATTTCTCTAAGTACAAAGATAAAATGCACACTGCATATGAAAGCTCGTTTTCAATGATAAAGCCGGTTCCGCTGCTCTACACAA
The DNA here is from genome assembly GCA_964537965.1 of uncultured Melioribacter sp. Taxonomy (GTDB): domain Bacteria; phylum Bacteroidota; class Ignavibacteria; order Ignavibacteriales; family SURF-24; genus SURF-24. The sequence goes on from CAZIDB010000064.1 coordinate 15,011, forward strand.
TTTTCATTAGTCTTGTTTCCTGGTTCTTTGAATGCCTTGCCTATTACCTTGTTCTCTATAATTTCAATCTTGATATAAGTGTACTCTGGGCAACATTTGTGTATACTTTCGCAACTATTGTTGGTGCAATTACAATGCTGCCGGGAGGACTCGGTGTAACAGAAGGTTCATTAACCTACCTGATGGTCAGAAGCAATGTTCCAGTTAACATTGCAGTATCATCAACATTAATTATAAGAGTTGTTACACTGTGGTTTGCAGTACTGCTTGGAATTATTAGTGTTACTTTTTACCAAAAGAGATTTGGTAAACTTGTATTTGAAACAAACGGAAATAATTCATAATTAAGGTGAACAAAAATGGCAGAATATAAATACATAAAAATCCCGGGTGAAGGACAAAAAATAACAGTTAAAAAAGATAGACTTCGTGTACCTGATAATCCTATCATTCCTTTTATAGAAGGTGATGGAACCGGTCCCGATATCTGGAATGCATCGCGTATTGTTTTTGACAATGCAGTTGAGAAAGCCTTCGGCGGTAAAAAGAAAATCAGTTGGATGGAAATATATGCCGGAGAAAAAGCAACAAAAGTTTATGGCGAAAATGAATGGCTGCCTGAAGAAACAATTGATGCAATAAATGAATTCATTGTATCAATTAAAGGACCTTTAACAACTCCTGTCGGTGGCGGTATACGTAGTCTTAATGTTACATTACGCCAGAGGCTTGATTTGTTTGCCTGTGTACGCCCGGTTAAATATTATTCCGGCACTCCAAGTCCAATGAAAAAACCAAAAGATGTTAATATTATTTTATTCAGGGAAAATACTGAAGATGTTTATTCGGGAATAGAATTTAAGGCTGAAACTGAAGAAGCAGAAAAATTAATAACTTTTGTAAACGAAAACTTTCATAAAAATATAAGAAGCGGTTCCGGTATAGGTGTAAAACCAATGAGCGAATTTGGATCGAGAAGATTAATTAAAAAAGCAATTGATTATGCCATTTCGAATAAAAAGAAAAGTGTTACCCTTGTCCATAAAGGTAACATAATGAAGTTTACGGAAGGATCATTTAAGGAATGGGGTTACAAATTAGCCGAAGAAGAATATCCTGATATCATTATAACAGAACAACAGTTAAATAAAGACTATAACGGCATTCAACCAAATGATAAAATTGTTTTAAAAGATAGAATTGCAGATAATATGTTTCAACAGCTTTTACTCAGACCAAATGAATATGAAGTGCTTGCCACTCCAAATCTGAATGGTGATTACTTATCCGATGCCGCTGCTGCTCAGGTTGGTGGATTAGGTATAGCACCCGGAGCAAATATAAGCTATCATGTTGCTGTTTTTGAAGCAACTCACGGTACTGCTCCAAAATATGCCGGGCTGGATAAAGTTAATCCCGGCTCTGTAATTTTATCAGGCGTTATGATGTTTGAATATCTTGGCTGGAAGAAAGCGGCAAAACTTATTGAGAAAGCAATAACAAAAACTATAAGGTCCAAAGTTGTTACTTATGATTTTGCGCGTTTAATGACCAACGCAAAAGAAGTGAAAGCTTCTGAATTTGCTGCTGAAATAGTCAGAAATATGGGTTAAATTTAATGCGGGAAATAAAAGTTTCTGAAAGTTTATTTCCCGTTTGCTTTTAAGGTTTCATATCTTGCAGATTCTGAAAAATTGTTTTCTTCAACTACAGTTGATGTTGGAGAAATCTAAATTAAGAAGTATTATTGCAGTGCGTTAACTGCTATGAAAAAAAAATTATTACATCTTCTCCTGCTTCTGGCTCTGCTTGTTGTTTCTTGCGATGCGCCAAGGAATAATCCGCTCGATCCTGAAAACCCGGCAAATAAAATTATTTCAATTGAAGGGAATATTCTTACAGACACCAAAAGTCCCGAACCAGTTTCCGGTGTTAGTATTTACTGGATGAATGAAAGAATATCAGGTTTGTCAGATGAGAATGGTTATTTCAAAGTAAAATGCTCCGGGCAAAATGATGGCTGGTTGTATTTCAGGAAAGATGGATTTGCAACTGATTCGGTTTTTGTCTACTGGAATGGTAAAACCAAGATTTCATTACAGGTAAATTTAAATTCACTGCCAACACTAAAGTCGGTTAGCTTTTTTAGTATTGTAAGAAACAAGTACAGCACAGTTGATTATCAGTTGGCTGTTGAATGCGAGATAACCGATATTGACGATGATATTGATTC
>CAZIDB010000064.1:17343-21718 GCA_964537965.1 uncultured Melioribacter sp.
CAGGGATTTAACTTTACCTATACAATCGAAATTTTTTCTGACGAACCTGAACCTGAACTTGTATGGAAGAAAGAAGCGATCACTTCAACAGAAACATCAATTGATGTTGATTCCGCAATACCAACAACACCTAACAACAATAAATTTTTCTGGGTAATCTGGTGCGTGGATGAATATAAAAATATGGCAAGGTCGCGTACTGCCGGCTTTGTCGTTCAGTAAAATAAGAAGCTGTAATGGAAGAAAATAAAAACAAATTGAACAAAATTAAAAATCTTGAAAAGGACCAGTTTGAAGCGCTGTTTCAGATTTCGCAATTATTTAATTCAACAGAATACAAGGAAGCTTTAATTGAAGAATCGCTTGACTACGTTCTTAATATATTAAATGCAGAGCGCGGTTTATTTGTTAAATATGATGAAGAGAAGGATTCTTTTAATATTATTTCTGCAAGAAATATTAATCAGGAAACAATAACAGACATTGGTGAATTTTCTTCCGGCATTCTTAAGCAGGTTGTACTTAAGAAGGAACCGGTTCTTTACCATGATGCACAAAGCGACCCGAATGTATCCCAGTTCCAGAGTGTACTAATAAGAAAAATAAAATCTGTTATTGGTGTGCCTGTATTTCAGAAGGAAAAGATATGGGGAGTAATACTATTAGACAGCCTTACAAACAGGCAGGAATTTAATGAAACAAATCTTGTGTTTCTAAGCTTCTTTTCTAACCTGTTATCTCTCTCATTGGATAGAATTGAACGGCTTGAAAAACTAAATGACGAAAACAGAATTTTAATTAATAGGCTTCAGGCAGTTGAACAGATTCCTGATATGATTGGCAATAGTAACGTGATGAAAGAACTTGCCAGGTTAATTCATAGAGTTGCTGTTACAGATGCTACTGTTTTAATTCTTGGTGAAAGCGGAACTGGGAAAGATCTTGTTGCGCAGGCAATTCACAAATTAAGCAATCGTAAGGAGCATCCGTTCCTTGCTCAATTCTGCGGGTCAATACCTGATTCACTTTTGGAAAGCGAATTATTTGGTTTTAAAAAAGGAGCATTTACCGGCGCTAACAATGATAAAAAAGGTTTGCTTGAAGTAGCAAACGACGGCACATTTTTCCTGGATGAAATTGCCGATATATCTTTGGCGCTTCAGGCAAAGCTGCTTCGCGTACTTGAGAATAAAGAAATTACAAGACTTGGAGACGTTCAAACTAAAAAAATTAATGTAAGAATAATTGCAGCAACCAATAAAGATCTTCACTACATGGCAAAAACAGGAAAATTCAGAGAAGATTTGTTTTACAGGTTAAATGTTTTTCCAATAAAGATTCCACCTCTCCGTGACAGGAAGGAAGATATTTTACCGTTAGCACAATATTTTGTAAAGAAGCAAAGTGAAAATGAAAAGTTTTTTGAGAACTCAGCTAAAGAAAAATTAATTGGTTATTATTGGCCGGGCAATGTAAGGCAATTGCTTAACGTGGTTCAGCGTGCGCTTATACTTTCTGACAGCAATAAAATTAAAGCTGATGATATAATTCTGGAAGATACAAAAGCAAAAGTAAAATTTGATGGGACTCTAAGAGATTTTGAAAAACAATTACTTTTAACAAGACTTGAAGAATGCGAAGGTAACAGGACTCAGACCGCAAGTTCATTAGGCGTTTCAGTACGTTGGGTTCAACTTAAATTAAAAGAATTGGGTTTACAGTAAATTGCAGATTGAAAGTAAAGATATAATGTTTGAGAAATTTGAGATAATAGAAACTCTTAAGAAAGATGAATTCTCAGGAGTTTATCTTGCCAATCATATTTATCTTGGAAAGGAAATTATACTTAAAGTTCTTGAAACGAACATACTGCCTGATAATTCCATAATTGAAAGATTTAAGCGCGAAGCAAAAATTCTTGCAAGACTTGACCATCCGAACATTATAAAAGTATTGGACTTTGGTGCTTATGACCAATCCTTCTACATCTCGTTTGAATATTTCAAGAGTAAAAATCTTAGAGTTTATGTTAAGAATAATTTATCGGATGATAAAAAAAGAAATCTTATAATTCAGCTATTAAAAGGATTGCAGTATGCTCATCAGCATCAGATTATACACCGGGATATTAAACCGGAGAACATCCTTGTTAATGAAGACGGTTTGTTGAAAATTGGCGACTTTGGTCTTGCACTTGGTGTTAACGATAAACTTGTCACTTCAAAATATTCAATTGTTGGTACACCCTGTTATATGTCGCCAGAGCAGATTTTAGGTGAACGATTAGATGTTCGCTGCGATCTTTTTTCTGTTGGAATAGTGACTTATGAACTGCTTACCGGGCAGAATCCTTTGCTTGGCAGAGATTTGAACGATACAATAAACAAAGTGATTTCGTATGATGAAAATGAATTGTTTAAAACATTAACATCCTTTCAACCTGATATACAGAATGTTTTAAAAGGATTATTGAGAAAAAAAGCGGATGAAAGATTTGAAAGTTTAGACAATGCTTTAAGCCTTATTGTCCCTGAAAAAGAAATTCCGGCTAAAAAGGAGAATTCACTTAATAAATTTACTTTTCTTTTCATTCCTGTTTTAATAATTGTTTTTGTTATCATTTATTTTTCATGGCTAAGAACGAAAAATGAATCTCCGCTCAAGAAGCAGGACGTAGCAGCTTATAATATTTATGTGCCTTCTTCAGGTGAAAATAAGACAAAGGAATTAAATCCTGAAATCGAAACTGCAGGTAAGACAACAAATAACACTGATGAAAAAAAAGAAAAAATAAAATCTGTGTTAAAAGAGAATATCCCGGCTAAAACTTCATTTGGCAAATTAATGGTTGAGTGCTCACCCTGGGCAGACGTTTATATTGACCAGGAAAAACTTGATACAACACCATTGGAAAAACCAATATCTCTGCCGTATGGAGAATATGAACTCAAATTAACTCATCCGGATTATCCTCAATACACAACCAGGATAAATATCAATTCCGAAAAACTGAGCTTTGTAAAAGTAAAGTTGGATACCTTATTTGGTTATCTGCAGTGCGAAGTTTTTCCGTGGGGTGAAATTTTTGTAAATGGAAAATCCTATGGGCAGACCCCGCTTAGTTCTCCAATCCGTCTTGCACCCGGTACTTATAACTTAGTAATTAAGAATTTGCGCTTAAATCCCTATTCTGAAACAATAAGGATCCAACGTAACAACACTTTAACAATAAAACATAAGTTCGAAATAGAGAAATAATTAATGGTACAATAATTGGACATAAAACTTATAAATAGTTCTAAAATATGAAGACAAAAGTAATTTTCCTGTTTTTTATTGTGTTCCGGATTGGTTTAATGGGGCAGCAGAGTCAGGCCTGGGAGGAAACCGGTTTAACACTTTACCCATTAAAAGGTGGTGAAGCAGTTCAATACGGATCTGAAATTTATCTGCTGGGCGGATATTCGGATTCACTTAAGGACAACATTAATCTTATTCAATGCTTCAGACCTTATGATGTTGCTAATAAATTTACAGAGCCCGGTACAATGCTTAATGCCGGTTCGCATCTTATTGCAGGTGTATATAATGATAAAATTTATGTCTGCGGAAGTTTATATGGTTCTTTAGATACTGCAAAGTGGGGTAAAGGATTTATCGAATCAATTGTACCTACTGATACCGGTATAATTTCAACTGTTATTGATACGAATTTTGTGTACCATCGTGCATATTCAACCGGGTTAATTAAAGACAGCATAATTTATATCATTGGTGGTTTAAGTTTTCCCAATTCATATACGAATAGCGCTGTGCAACCATATATTGTTTCTTATAATCTTAATAAAAATAGTATTACTTATGGATTAGACTCACTTCCTAATTCCACTATTATGCCTTATAATCAAATGTCGGCAGCAATTGGTGATACGATTTATATATTCGGAGGAATTCAACATACAATCTCAAAGGACATTTATAAATATGTAATTACAACACATACAATTGAAAAGCTTAATGTTGAATTAAAAATACCGCGCGCTGGTGGAAGAGCGGTGTATTTGCCGTATGAAAACAGAATTATGATTATTGGCGGCTTTAACGAAAGCAGCGTTGCACTCCGCTCAACAGAGTATTTCAATTTAACTCCAAACGGTTACGAGGTAACTTCAGGCCCGTCTTTAAAAAATGGAAGGCAGGAATTTTCCACAGTAACTTATTCGGAAACTGTTTTTGTATTTGGTGGCATCGGGCAATTTAATAACAGTATTTATGAAATTGAAGTTCTTGGTGTTCAAATGACCGATGTTGACGATGAGAATAATATTCCGGATGCTTTTCTGCTACGGCAGAATTACCCTAATCCATTTAACCC
>CAZIDB010000065.1:0-1941 GCA_964537965.1 uncultured Melioribacter sp.
GCCCGCAATCTAAAAACTCACTTGTTTGTTTAAAAAGAAATAATGATGCTCTTCCGCCCAATTTAGGAGAAGCTTCGTAAAGATGTACGGAAAAATTATTATCAGCTAAATAAACAGCAGAGGATAAACCGGCAAGACCACCGCCAATTACGGCAACTTTTTTCATCAATGGACCAGACTATATTTTGCCCATACTCCTAATGAGATTCCAACTTTTTCAAATGAAGATACCCGTATTTTCTTTTCAAAGACATTGTAATTTTTAGTCTCAATTTTCTGAAGTAGTTTGGAATAGATATGCTGCATTGCACGGGCGGCAAACATTGAGTATTTATCTTCCTTGGTAAGGTTATGATTTGCCTTGTCAAAATATTCACGGGCACGGGCAGATTCGTATTTCATCAACTCAACAAAATTATCATTGTACACATTATTCATTAATTCTTTTTCAGAATAATCAAACTTAACCAGATCCTGTTGAGGCAAATAAATTCTACCTTTTTCAGCATCCGCCTTAACATCCCGAAGTATGTTAGTTAATTGCAGGGCAAGGCCAAGGTTAACTGCAAAATCCTTTGTTGAATTATTTTTGTAACCGAATATTTCTATACACATTAATCCTACGGTAGAAGCAACCCTGTAACAATAAAGTGAGAGATCCTCAAAACTAAGGTAGCGTTTATTCTGCAGGTCCATTTCCATTCCTTTTATCAATTCAAAGAATGGTTCAAATGGAATGTTAAACTGCCTTATGCTTTTAATCAGTTTATTAAACAAAGAATAATCGGAAATTCCGTTTATAGCTTTCTCAAGTTCAAGTCTCCACTTCCTAAGTTTCTCATATTTTACTTCTTCAGTATCATCAATATCATCAACGATGTCATCTGTCTGTCTGCAGAATGCATAAACAGTATTCATAGCATCCCGTTTTTCCGGAGGCAATAAACTGAATGCATAGTAAAAACTGCTTTTACTTTGTTTAGCTATATTTTTTGCTTCATCTGCCATCTAATTTCTTAAATGATTTTATTAATAATCCTGCAAAATCTTTTTTTGTAAGTACTGGTCTAACTGTTAATACATTATAATCATTCTTTTCAATTTTATTCAGAATTTCTTCTCCGCCTAAGATTGTCCACTTTATTTCTATTGCAAGTTTAAATGGTAACCGGTCAATTAGACTGTATCCGTTCTGAAAAAGTTCTTTGGCTCTTTGAACCTGCTGCTTTATCAACAGGCTAAAGTTAGAATTATTTTTTTTCTTCTCAAAATCATTTTCCGTAATTCCAAATGACGCCATTTCATCAACCGGTATATAAATCCTGCCTTTCAAAAAATCAAGGCTTAAATCCTGGTAGAAATTTGCTAACTGAAGTGCGGTACAAATGGAATCAGATAGTTTTTTACTTTCTTCATCACGAATATTGTGTAATTCAAGTATTAATCTTCCAACAGGATTAGCCGAATACTTACAATAATCGAGAATTTCCTGGAAATTTTTATATGTTTTCTTAGTTACGTCTTGTTTAAATGCAACTAACAAATCAGTAAACAGCAAAGGGGTTAGGTTAAGTTCAAATATTGTATTATTAATTGTCTGCCAGAATGGGGTTCTGAAATTCCCGTTTAAAGACTCAGTTAAATCTTTTTCATATTCATCTAATTGTTCTAATCTTTCCTGTTGAGAGAAACTACCTTCGTCTGCAATATCATCTGCCTGCCGGGCAAATCTATAGATTACGGCAATGTGTTTTTTCAATTTTGATGAGATTAGAAATGAAATAACCGGGAAATTCTCGTAATGTGAAGTAGCAAACTCAATTGCTTTTTCAAATTCTTTTTTTACTTCACTTTCGCTAAACGGCATTTTTTTCTGATAGGTTTATTAAATGAGAGATTAAAGAAAAAGAACAAAAATGAGTGCCCGAAGGGGGACTCGAA
>CAZIDB010000065.1:2041-21330 GCA_964537965.1 uncultured Melioribacter sp.
AAATGAGTGCCCGAAGGGGGACTCGAACCCCCACGGAAGTACATCCACTAGACCCTGAACCTAGCGCGTCTACCAATTCCGCCATCCGGGCAAACTAATTTTCTTTCAAACTTTTTAAGAACTCTTTTCCTATTCCTGATTTTAAGTATACTTCTCTTTTCCTTGCTTCTACTCTATCTGAACATTCTTCCTTATACAACAACTCAAATGGTCTGTACGGTCTAGTTGTCTTTTCATATCCGGAATTATGTCTTCTTATTCTTTCTTCCAGATTCTTTGTTATCCCAACATAAATATATTTCCGGGATAAACTCTTTAATGCATATACTGTATACATCTACTAGACTCTGAACCTAGCGCGCCTGCCTGTCGGCAGACAGGTCTACTCCCGAAGGGATTCCTTCGGAACAATTCCGCCATCCGGGCAACTTTAATCAATCTTCGTTTCAAATATAAAGAAATGGAGCAAACTCTTCAATTTGCTTCTGAACAAACGCAAATAATTTCAGATATTTTTCCAATTCTTTTTCTTTTTTTTGCTCTTACTTTTTCTCTTACTCATACTCTTTTTAATCTCTTACATCGTTAAAGCCATAATTGCCTTTTGAACATGCAATCTGTTTTCTGCTTCATCAAAAACAACTGAGTTTGCAGAATCAATTACTTCGTTTACAACTTCATCTCCACGATGAGCAGGCAGACAATGCATAAATAAGTAATCAGGTTTTGCATTTTTTACAAGTTCAGGATTAACCTGGTACTTTTGAAACTTCTTTTTACGATCGGTTGCTTCAGTTTCCTGACCCATACTTGCCCAAACATCTGTATAAACAACATCGGCGTCTTTAACTGCAGCAACAGGATCATCCAATATCTCAACCTTACTTCCCATGTACTTGGCATTTTCCAGAGATTCCTTTACTACAAAATCTACAGGCTTATATCCTGATGGTGAAGCAATTGCGACATCCATTCCAACTTTTGAACAGCCATGCAAAATGCTATGAGCCATATTATTACCATCACCAATATATGCAAACTTTAATCCTCTCAAAGTTCTTTTCTTTTCAAGAATTGTAAATAAATCAGTAAGTACCTGGCAAGGATGATGAAGATCAGTCAATCCATTTATTACCGGAATAGAACCTTCGTTTGCAAGATCAATTACATCCTGGTGATCGAAGGTACGAATCATTATCCCATCCAAATAACGTGACAGAACTTTTGCAGTATCTGCTACACTTTCACTTTTTTTCAGTTGTAAATCATTCTGATTAAAATATAAACCGGTACCGCCAAGTTCAAATATTCCTACTTCAAAGGAAACACGTGTTCTTGTTGAAGGTTTGGAGAAAATCATTCCAAGTTTTTTACCTTCTAAAATTCTATGAGGTTCGCCTGTTAATCTTTTCATCTTAAGAGAAGCGCTCAGATCGAATATCTGGTAAATCCCTTCAAGTGAAAGATGATGAATTTCAATAAGACTTTTGCCTTTCATATTAACTGCCATTTTATTTTCCTCTTAATTTTTTGTTGTAAATATAAACAGAAACAGAAATCAAATGAAGGAATTTGAATCCGGAATCTGGAAATCCATACAAATCCGATAATTCTTTTTCAGATTTATTCAAATAATTTAAAGTACTATCCTTGTTCCGCAATCATTATTCAGCAGTTGAGTTGCTTCAGTAATAATTGTTTCCCTTCCGCTCCGTTCAACAAAGTCAATTGCCGCAAGAATTTTTGGTCCCATACTTCCAGCCGGAAACTGACCTTCCTTATAATATAATTTTGCTTCACTTACTTTAAGTAAATCCAAATCCTTCTGGTTAGGTTTATTAAAGTTGATGCAGACTTTCGATACATCTGTCAGGATATAAAAATTATCTGCGCCAATCTGGGATGCCAGCAACGCAGTGGCAAGATCTTTATCTATCACTGCATCTTCAATTGGCCGGTAAGTATTTTTCTCATCTAAGTAAACAGGAATACCGCCACCACCGGATGCGATTACAATGTTTCCAGCTTTTGCAAGACTTCCGATAATCTCGTTATTAACTATATCGATTGGTTTAGGGGAAGCCACAACCCTGCGCCATCCTCGTTTTCTTGCATCTTCCTTAAACAACCAGTTATTTGCTTTAGACATTAATTCAGCTTCTTCCTTAAGATAATAAGGGCCAACCGGTTTTGATGGTTCTTTAAAAGATTCATCATTTTTATCAACCAGAACTTGAGTAAGAATTGTAATTACTTTCTTGTTTAATCCATTTTCAATCAGAAGATTCCTCATCTGCCGCTCAATCATATAACCGATTTCACCTTGTGAATCGGCTACAGCAATATCAAGCGGCATTTTGGGTAAATTGTAAAGAGAATAACCTGCATCACTTCTTAAATAGATATTACCTACCTGGGGCCCATTTCCATGAGTAATTATTAAATCATTCCCTGCCTGAATCAGCGGGATCAAATTCTTGCAGGTATCGTAACTGTTCTGTTCCTGCTCTTCTGCAGTGCCGGATTGCCCGGCACGCAGTAATGCGTTGCCGCCGAATGCAACAACGACTAATTTTTTCATATGATACCTTTTTCTCTGAGAACACTCTCCACCGTTATAGCACCAATCTCCTGCAATTCGTACATAACACGCGTTGAAGGTTTGTTAAGTTTCAGAATTCTTCCAAGATCAATTGGAGTTCCAATAACTACGGCATCGCAATCTGTCTGGTTAATTGTAGTCTCAAGATCTTTCATCTGATCTTCACCGTAGCCCATTGCCGGTAACAGAATACCAATCTTCGGATATTTTTCATATGTGGCAGTAATTGATTTTACAGTATATGGTCTTGGGTCAACAATTTCTGATGCGCCGTAATTCATTGCGGCAATTGTACCTGCACCGTAAACCATTTCTCCGTGAGTTAATGTAGGTCCGTCTTCAACAACAAGCACACGTTTGCCTGCGATTAATTCAGGCTTTTCAACAAAGATCGGTGAAGCAGCATCAATTATTTTCGCATGCGGATTTACTACTCTGATATTATTCCTGACTGTTAAGATGTTGGCAGCATCAGCAGATTCAATTTTATTTATGATTGCTGCATCTGCAAGCCTTAGTGATGTGTTACCAGGATAATAAGTTAATTCGTGTCCCGGACGATGAGGATCAACAACAGTAAAAGTAACATCTGCCTGGTAGAATGAGAAATCATTATTGCCGCCGTCCCAAAGAATTACATCGGCTTCTTTTTCAGCTTCTGCAAGTATTGCCGCATAATCTACACCTGCATAAATAACTCCGCCACGTGCTATGTGCGGTTCGTATTCTTCAATTTCTTCAATTGTACATTCATGAATTTTCAAATCTTCAAGTGAGCCGAAGCGCTGAACTTTCTGTTTAACAAGATCTCCATACGGCATAGGATGACGAATAGCGACAACTTTCTTTCCAGCATTCTTAAGTACATCAACAACTTTTCTTGAAGTTTGGGATTTACCTGAACCGGTTCTTACAGCAAGAACAGATACAACAGGTTTAGTACTTTTTATCATTGTTTCCTGTGCACCAAGCAACCGGAATGATGCTCCTGCAGCATTAACAATTGAAGCTTTAGTCATAACATAATTGAACGGGACATCGGAATATGAAAAAACTACTTCTTCAACTTTAAACTTATGAATTAATTCTGTTAACTCTTTTTCATCATAAATTTTTATTCCGTTCGGATATAATTTTCCGGCTAACTCCTTTGGATACATTCTGCCGTGAATATTAGGAATTTGAGTAGCGGTAAAAGCAACAACATTATAATCATTGTTATCGCGGAAGTAGACATTAAAGTTATGGAAATCGCGTCCAGCGGCGCCCATAATCAACACATTTTTACGAGCCATAAAAAACCTCCAGGTTTCAGTTTAATATTTAAAAAATAAATTTCTGTGTAATTATGCCGGTGCCGCTTAATATTTAAATTTTATTCCACAGTAACACTTTTGGCAAGATTTCTTGGCTGGTCAACATCCAATCCTTTCTTAACCGCAATATGATAAGCCAAAAGTTGCAAAGGAATAACCGTTAAAATCGGCATCAGCATTCTTATTGTATCCGGTATTTTTATAGAATAATCCACAAGCGAATCAATCTCATCATCGTTTTCGCTTGCAATTGCAATTATTCTTCCCTGTCTTGCTTTTACTTCCTGGATATTGCTTATGACCTTGTCATATACAGAATCCTTTGGAGCAATAACAACAACAGGCATGTTTTCATCAATTAAAGCAATAGGACCATGCTTCATTTCTGCAGCAGGATAACCTTCTGCATGTATATATGAAATTTCTTTTAACTTAAGCGCACCTTCAAGTGCAACAGGGAAATTGTATCCCCTTCCTAAGTACAGGAAATTTTTAGAATCAACAAAATTTTCCGCTATTTTTTCAATTTCATTATTTAATTGTAATATCTTTTTAATCTTTGAAGGAATTTGTTCAATCTCTTTAACGATTGCCTGTCCGTCAACTTTACTTAAATGTTTTTTGCGTGCAATAAGCAAAGTAATTAATGCCAGCACAGAAAGCTGAGATGTAAAAGCTTTGGTAGATGCAACACCAATTTCAGGTCCGGCATGAATGTAAACACCAGTATCACTTTCCCGCGCAATAGAACTGCCGACAACATTACAAATTCCCATTGCCAGGGCACCTCTGAGCTTTGTTTCCCGCATTGCAGCAAGTGTATCAGCAGTTTCACCACTTTGAGAAATAAAGATAACTGTATCATCCGGTTTGATAATTGGATTTCTGTACCTGAACTCAGATGCATATTCTACTTCTGTAGGAATTTCTGCAAATTGTTCAAGCATATATTCACCAACCAAACCGGCATGCCAGGATGTACCGCATGCAGAAATAATTATTCTTTTTGAACTTGCAATTCTATCTGCAAAACCTATCAATCCGCCAAGCTTGGCTTTACCTTCATCAAATAGTAATCTTCCTCTTAGAGAATTGGTAACAGACTCAGGCTGCTCCATAATTTCTTTGAGCATATAATGCGGGTAACCACCTTTTGTTATTTCATCAAGCTTTAACGTTATTTCATGGATTTCTTTAAGAATTTCCTTATCGGCAATATCCTTTACAAAAAATTTATCCTTATGGACTTCAACAACTTCACCATCTTCAAGGTAAACAACCTGGCTTGTAAAAGAAACGAGAGCGCTTACATCCGAAGCGACATAATTTTCGTTTACACCAATTCCAATTACCAATGGCGAACCTTTACGTGCTGCTACAATCATATCCGGTTCTTTACTATAAATTGCTGCAATTCCATAAGTACCTTCAACTTCATTTAGTGCTGCCTGAACAGCCTTGAAAAATGTATAACCTTTTGTTAAAAAATTATCAATTAAATGTGCAAGAACTTCAGTATCGGTATCGCTTATAAAACTGTAACCTTCTTCCTTAAGATTATGTTTTAGCGCCGCATAATTCTCAATTATACCGTTATGGATTACCATTAATGTTTTATCCCTGTTAAAATGGGGATGAGCATTAATTTCATTCGGGATACCATGAGTAGCCCACCTAGTATGTCCAATACCTGTTTTTCCGGAAATATTTTCCGAAAGCACTTTGTTCTCCAATTCGGCAACTTTACCAACACTTTTGATTACCCGATTAGATTGATTCTGAACAATAGCAATTCCCGCAGAATCATATCCCCTGTATTCAAGTCTTTTTAAGCCGCCAATTAAAAATGGAACACAATTTTTTTCGCCAATATAACCAACAATTCCGCACATGTTTTATTCTCCTTTATTAATAAAATATTGAAGGAGAAAAGAATGAAAGCATAGAAAAAAATAAGGGAAGACAATTAATTCATCCTTTTCCGTATATAATTTAAGATAGCAAAAAATCACATAATTTATGTTGCAAACATCACGTGCCGGAATTGAATGAATTAATTATTGGAAGAAAGACTTATAAGTCCGGGCAGTGTCTTAACAACATCAGGTTTGTTTTTTGAACGTAGAAAAGATTTACTTTATTATTTATCATTACTTAACTTTTGCCAGTTTTTGTATGATTGTTTTTAAAAAGTTTTTATTTTGGCATATAATTTTATAAAAATATACGCCATTTGCAAGTGTACTTCCATCTTCATCTTTACCATCCCAGTAAACTTTGTTAAATCCAAATTGAAGCTTGCTGTGATCAACTTCAATTTCTTTTATAAGTCTACCTGCAACCGTAAAGATTTTTATCGAGAATCTATCCGGTAACTGTTCACCTGTAAGATTAAACGTAAAATATGTATCATCTTTAAATGGATTCGGGTAATTATAAACATCATATAAATCATCTTTATCACTAACAATGAATGATGTTGAATATGCAATTGAATCAAAAAAATTACCTGAAGCATCTTTAGCTAAAACCTCAAGAATATGCGTTCCATTGCTAAGCGTTGGATTCCATTCAAGATTAGCCTGTGAGTTTGGATATTCCGTATAAGAGAACTTAATAGAATCCTTTTTGAATCCAACCGTTTCGCTATCAAGAAAAATAAAAAACCGGGAAGTATCACTTAAAGGAAGCGGACTATTATCTTTAAGCGTCATAGATATCTGAGGTTTTGACGATACAATATCACCGTCAAGTATTTCAATACCATCAAATTGAATAGAAAAAACAGGATTTATAGAATCCCTTGTAATATAAAAACCATTGTACGCAAGATTATTAAAAGTAAACCGCTCTGCCTTTTGCAATACAGCAGATACTTTAACTTTATGTTTTAATACAATGTTGTTAGTTGAAAAAGTATAAGAAATTTCTTCTGTTGAATCAGGCTGAAGATTAATTGTTTTCTTATAAAACGCAGAGTCGGCATTATCCATATAGAAATTTACTTTCAGGTTTTCAGCTTTATTATAACCATAGTTCTTCATTTTGAATTTCATTGTTATCGGGAAACCCTGCATAAGTGAATCGGGAGTAAATTCAAGATCCTTATTGAATAAGGATATCTCCGGTAAATCTATGTACTCAACGCCAAACTCTTTTAGTTTGATAGGTTCGGCAGAACCAAATGACGAATCAGTAAAACTAAAATTCATCCTTAACTTTGGAAACTTAACAGCATCCAAAGTGTCAATAACAAAATTTGCCGGAATATCGGTTCTAATTGTATCCCAGAGTTTAGTGGTACTGTTATAAACCTGAAGATTATTATTCCATTTTCCTGTTGATCCCTTTGAATCTATGGCATAAGAAATATTTTTCCATTCAGATACGGGACCGACTTCCTGTGTAGTTATTGAACCGGTAGATTGTTTATAGTGCCCCGCAAATTTTGAAATTTTTGGTTGCATTCCTGTTCTGAAAACCGAAGCATATACTAAGTCATTAAAGTAATCATAACACCATGCATAATATCCCTGGTAAGGTGAATTACTTAACCATTCATCTATAAATTCTCCGTCACTAATAGCAATTTTTCTAATCAATCCATCGATATTATTTTCATATGGATAAATGTAATCTTTTGTTGCAAAGAAACTTGTAAAGCCCAAATAGCTTTCACCTGATGCCTGGATGTCCTTTATTTTTTTCCAGTTCTGCTTAGGATCGAATACACGAATTGTATATTTACGATTTCCCAGGCTATCCATATAAGCAAGGTTATAAACAAGATTGCCATCAGTAGTAATGTAAAATGCTCCGTCCTGTACTTTTGAATTTGTGGCATTCAGTAAACCATCTTTAATTTCTATGATTGAAGTGTCACCGGTTTCAGTATCCATTTTAAGAAGATGGTGAGCGCTGCCGTACGGAATATAAATATTACCATCAGGATAAAAGAATATCTGGTGCCATATGCTTACAGAATAGTTGGAAATTGTACCGTATACTTTCCCCTTTTCAGTTCCTCTAAAACCAGTTCCCATTTTATATATTTTTGTCTGGCCCCCGTAGTAAGCCATATGACCGATGTAGATATAATTTCCATCTGTAGTAATTGCAGACAATCCTTTTATGCTGTCCGGTACTTTTATGGCAATGTTTTCAAGAAATTTTTGTCTTGAAGGTTTCGGAGGCAGCAAGGCGGTGTTCAATAATAAACTTTTTGTGCTATCGGAATAAAGCACATTGCTCAATTGGAATAATTGAAGCTGCTTTTCCGATGCAAAATATCCACCATTCTGAAAAGTTTCGGTAACAGAGAACGTTTGAATTGCAGTCCATTTACTATACTGCTGACCGTCGAGCATTCGTGCACGCCAGAAGTAAACTCCTTTTGTAAGTTCAGGAGAAGACCATTCAACAATCCCTTCATTCGATTGAAGCGGTGCTGTTTTTATAACAGGATTTGTAAATGAAAGCGAAGTATCAATTTCAATAAAATAGTTTAACGATTTTGAAATGTAATAACCGATATCTGCAAACTGAAATTTAATTATTCCTGTGTTTGTACTTAATCCGTTTATCGGTCTTATTACATTTGGTTCATTTATACTAAATACTGTAAATGAATTTTCTGCAATGTTGTCACCCTCATCTACTTCATCAATTTTATCTATAGTGTTTATTTCTGCTTTTAATGTAACAAGCCCTGCTTTCTTTGGAATCCATGGAATAAAAACAGAATCTTTCTGGCCAAAATTTGCAAGTCTGACAGTTTCTATCACATAATTGGTATCTGTGTAAGCTGCAGAAACCCGAACTGTTACAGTGTCACCCAAAAATGCTTTCCCAAGATTTTCTATATTTAATTTGATTGTAACAGTGTCTTGAAGAACCGGGTAATCCGGATTAATAGTTATAGATGAAGAAGCGATTGCAAAATCAGGTTTATCCGGTAAGGCTAATTTTAATGCAGGATCACCAAGATAATTTGCAAGACAAACCATGTCTTTTGTATAACCGCTTACCATTCCGTATGAATTTTTAGCGTACATTAATGCAGGACCAACTTCCTTTACACCAACTCTGAAAAGCTGGTTAAAGAATTTAATATTCAAATCTACGCCAGGCTGCCAGGTAGTTAAACCTGTGCTTCCAATAAAGCCAATACAGCCTTTTCCGGGCACTTTGGAAAATTGCTCACCAAATACATTCTGGTTATCAAAATGAGCAGTATAACACGTTATACTAAGAACGAGAGGAAGTTTATTTCCGTTCTGCAATAAATAAATATCATCATTAAGGAAAACAAAATCCCATTGATACCCTCCGCCGTGTCCGTAGAAATTTGCCACAACACAACCGCTGTTGAATGCCTGCCTTACCTCAGGTCTTTCTCCAAAGAATTCCTGGTAATCTTCGGAAGGATACCTGAAAACCTTTGTGGCCGGGAAACCATTCGGTTTTAAAAAAGCATTTTCAAGATAAACTGATTCATCATTAAAGTGAAAATCATTTTCATCTCTTACACTTTCACCCGCACCAATTAACAGTACACTCTCTTTCCAGGGTTTTGCATCATCTGCCGGATAAGCAATAATTTTATCAACAAGTACATTAGCTTCATCTATTGTTTCAGCAGATAATCTTCCGATTGCTAAATCAGGCAATGCATCATCGCCATTAATGCTTGCAATCAAATTATCACTAACAGCCTGACCGTACTTAATCGAGTGATAAGGAATTGAAGGAATAAAATTCGGTCTGCTATCCGGGAATTTTTTTCTGTAATCCCAGCTCATATCACCAAAAAGAACAACATATGAAGGAGCGGGTTTTTGCCAGTTATCAAAAGCATATTTCAGAAATTTCTGAAGTGCGAACGGATCAACTAATCCTGCAGAGAATTCGTTATATATTTCATTTATATCTATAATCTTAACAGATGGTGAAGTAAAGTCCTCAAGGTTTTTACTCCTGTATTCTGCAAGCCTCTCTGCTGCTTGTCTGAAATTAGGATGAGTAATAATAATGTAATCAGCTTTATTTGAAATATCATGCAAATTAGATTTCATGGCAGGTATAATTGAATCGGGTATAGAAAAATAATTATTAGCTGCACAAAAATATTCAGTCTGTTCAGAAACAGAATCCGCAAATAAAACTTCTTCATAAGGATCATTAGTTACCCAGGGATTTATAATAATCTTATTTTTCTCCGGAACAAAAACTTTCATATTGTTAGCTTTCCACCTGTAAACATCAAACCTTAATTTGCCGGTTAGATTTGGAGAGCTTATGAAGTTAAAATAATTTGTATCCACCCTGTGTTCGCGTAAGTACTCAATTTCAAACCAGTTAAATCTAACCTCATCTGATGTGGGTAAAGTTATGCTTCCCGGATTAATTCCTTTTGATACTGCCTGAAGATAATTCACATCCCACAAGCCAATTTTATTAAGATTAATTTTAGCTTCAAATTCTCCTATATCCTGCCCATCCCAATAAAATGTATCAATCGGCTGACCGGTAAAAAGAATCTCAACTTTATGATCGAGGTTAAAGTTATCATTCTTCGTCATTCCGTGCATATTAACTCTTAAAGTCAACTCTTTTGTATCAACACTAAGTCCCTTAGGACTTGGAAATGGATATGAGAACACATCGGAAAAACTTCCGTTATTACCTGAAACCTTCCCCCAAAACCAGTAATCTCTTTTATTATCCGGTGCGTAGCCAAGCCTTTCATAAATTGTATCGCGTTCATAGTGAATTGTGTGAAGTGTAGAGTAAACAGTAGTATCGTAAGTTGTCGGGTATCCGTCCTGATAATGATATTTCAATACTTCACCCTTGGCTTCAAACGATAACCAATAAACATTGCTATAATTATATAAATTTAAATGCGTATAAGGTGACGGTTTAGGTGGATAACCAACAAACTGTATAAAATCACCTGTATTAAAGTAACCGTCTTTATCAGTATCAATAATCTCAATCGGAATCATACCCGAATCAGAATAAAGCTCTATGCTGTTCTTTGTTATACTTGCACCAGGATATATATTATTATCAGTTAAGTAGTCATATGATAATCTGTAAACATCTTTTTTAGAAATAAAAATTTTATAATAAGTTTTATTGTGATCAAACCAGCTTGTGTCCGATGCAGCGTTAATTTTTTTTAACGAAGAGTTTGTTCCAATCCACTTCTGCGCAACCTGGTAATTAATCGTATTTGACTTAAGATATTTTTTTGTAAAGTTATCATCAACACTTCTAATAGCCTGCTGAGTTAAAGATGAGTTATAATCTATCCGCAGAGTAATCTTTTTATTAAAATGTAATTCTCTTTTAACAGGATTAAACTGATATGGATTTATGCCAACCGTAGCAATATTACAATACCTGAATGAGTTTATGATTGGTTTGGTATACTCAACAACCGGATAGTACAAATCCCTGTTGTAAATCTCTTTGTTAAATTCTGGAGAAGCATTTAAATTCAGAACTGTATCTTCTTCTGGATAAGGTACTATGAAGACATTCTGAATTTTTTCCACATTACTGTTTAATAAAGCAACTTTTGGAGAAGCTTCAGGTAAAATTCCAAGATTCAAATTATAAACCGGCAGCCAGGGTTCACCGGTTAACCTGATTGTACTTTCTTTTCCCTTAATGATTTGGAATACTGAACCATTAATCGTTGTATCCTTTACTGTATAACAACTAGAAAAATCAACATTAACAATTATATATTTCTCAGTTGATTCAACAACAGAAACAACCTGTGCAAGAGTTATTGATTGCCATATAAGGAATAAAAGAAAGTATGATTTCTTCATATAAATTTTAAGGAATTTTGGACAAAACTTATAAAAGTATTGAACGATTAACAAGGTAAAAAAACTAATTTGTAACTGTACCAGACATGTAGAATTTAATCTTTAGTTTTTCTCCTTACTTATTTACTACCTTGTTTGAAGATACTGTGGTGTCCCCCAGGAAGAAAAGATTCTGTTTTCCGTTTGAAGTGAAAGATGGAACGTACTTCTTAAAAAGCTCAAACCAATCTGCTTTGGTTTTGCCGTTGGTTATATTGGAAAATTCATTGATCAATTCAGGTATGCTCAGCATAGGGCTGTTGCTTAAACGGGCTTTATAAATTTTTTCGTGTTTAGTTGAATCAACACCTTCTTCTGCTGTAAGGATTTCCTCAAAAAGTTTTTCACCCTCGCGGATACCAGTGTAGACTATTTTGATATCTTTATCCGGCTCAAGATTATTAAGCAAGATTAATTCTCTTGCAAGCTCTACAATTTTAACAGGCTCGCCCATATCTAATACAAACACATCACCATTCTTACCTGTGGCAGCAGCCTGAAGCACGAGCGCAACCGATTCCGAAGTTGTCATAAAATATCTTTTCATCTCAGGGTGAGTAATTGTAAGCGGTCCACCTCTTTTTATCTGTTCCAGGAATATCGGAAGAACACTCCCGCGGCTTCCAATGACATTACCAAATCTAACAGCAACAAATTGCGAATTACTTTTATAACCTGTATTGGTTACAATAATTTCTGCAATCCTTTTTGTTACACCCATTACACTTGAGGGATTAACTGCTTTATCGGTTGAGATAAGGACAAAATGCTTTGTATGAAACTGAATTGCAGATTTTGCAAGGTTATAGGTACCAATTATATTAACTCTAATAGCTTCTTCAGGAAATTTTTCCATTACAGGTACATGTTTGTACGCTGCTGCATGAAACACAGCTTCAGGTTTATAATCCTTAAATATTTTATTAATCTTTTCGAAGTTGGAGATATCGCAGAGAAACATTTTTAGCGGAATATGAGGATGGGCATATTTCAGTTCAAGTTCCAAACCGGCAAGGTCGCTTTCATTAATATCCAGGATAGCGACTGAAGCAGGTTCATAAAAATAAATTTGCCTGCTTATCTCAGAACCGATTGAACCTGCTGCACCGGTAATTAAAATCCGTTTACCTTTAATATAATTATTAATCTCTTTTGTGTTAATTGATATTGCCTGCCTTCCGATTAAATCGCTTACGTCAAGGTCCCTTACATCTTGTACTTTAACCTGAATCAGGTTTGATAAGTCATTAATGGTTGAAACGACTTTAACATCATAAACACCGGATTTACGGCAAAGCGTAAGTATCTTTTTATGGAAACCTTTATCGGCAGACAGCACAGCTATAATTATCGATTCGATGTGGTACTGCCTTATTATCGATGGTAATTCATCTGTAATTCCAAGTACACGTATTCCCTGCAAATACAGGTTTTGTTTATTCGGATCGTCATCAATAAAACCAATGGGATAAATTTTCCTGTTCTCTGTTCTGTTCCAATCTCTTAAAAGTTGTTCGCCTGTACTTCCCGCACCTATTATCAACGCTTTCTTTAATTGAGAATGACCGATATTTCTTCTAACAACTTCAAGGTACATTCTCTTTGATATTTTAAAACCGGAAGAAAGAAGGAAAGTTAGTATCATATCAATGATAAGTACAATCCTTGGAAAACCTTTGAACATATCTAACGGAAATCCGTAGATAATTATAAACAAGACACTATTACTGAACAGGCATGCTTTACCAATATTTGCAAGTTCGTGTAATGAAACAAACCGCCAGGAAATATCATAAAGTTTGAAATAGAAAAAGAAGACAAGTTTAATTACGATAAAAATTATTAAAAGCGGTAAAAAATTATTTTTAAAATCACCGGAAGCGCTGAAATCAAATTTTACCTGGAAGGCTAAAAGAAGAGAGATTGTAAAAGCAATTACATCAAAGAAAATAAATGTCAGCTTCCGTTTAAAATTAACAAGGTTGATATTTTCAGTGAACAAGTTCATTTTCTTATTATGCTTTTAAACGTTCTTAAAATTATTTTGATATCTGTAAGAAAACTGATTTCACGTATGTAACGTTTATATAATTTTATTTTCTCAGGCAGAATATTTGATTTATAATACTCCTCAGCATTAAAAGAGGATTTAATCAAGGCTGCTTCATTGCTGTACTCCAATGCAGCATAATCAGAAAGCCCTGGTTTAATTTTTAATATTTCAATGTACTCATCAGAAAAATCATTTACGTATTTCGGTATTTCAGGCCGAGGACCAACAATGCTCATGTCGCCTTTAAGTATATTGAAGAGCTGAGGAATCTCATCAAGTTTATATTTTCTTAAAAACTTTCCAATGTTGGTAATCCTTGTATCGTTGTCTGTCGATATATCCGGACCTGCATTGTCAGCACCATTAATCATTGTTCTGAATTTAATAATCTTAAACCTCTTCCAGTTTTTCCCTACTCTCTCCTGATAAAAGAAAACCGGTAATCCGCACCGAAAAATAACTGTAAGAGAAATTATAAGTATCACCGGAATCAAAACGATCAGTGCAATAAATGAAAAAGTAATATCTATAATTCGTTTCAGTAAAATTTTGTACATAACCGGTATAAAGTGCCGTTTTAAATTAGTCAAAAATCATTTATTAATCTAAGATTATTTATTCAATTATTTTTCTGATGATTTTAAAATTGAAAGTACTCTATCAGTTACATAGTCAGTTTGCTCATCCGTCATTCCCGGGAAAATCGGAAGTGAAACTAACCTTGGATATTCATTTTCAGAAACAGGATAATTTTTAATTTCCGGATTAAAATTGTTTTTATAAAACGGGTGCCTGTACAATGGAATAAAGTGAACACTTGAGCCAATACCGGCATTCTTTATTTCATTTATAAACCGGGATCTGTTTATCTTTAATTTCTCAAGATTAAGCCTGATTGAATACAAATGGTAAGCAGATTCCCTGTCATTTAAACGTGTTGGAATTTCAAGCAACCCGCAATTCTTAAACGCTTCATCATATTTTGCTGCAATTGCTTTACGCATCTCGAGCATTGCATCAAGTTTTTTTAACTGTGCAATGCCAAGCGCTGCCTGAATATCCGTAAAATTATATTTATAACCGGCAGAAATTACTTCATAATACCATGAACCTTCATCGGTATAACGGTTCCAGGGATCATGGTTGATTCCATGCAGACGCATTACTTTACATCTGTCTGCAATTTCTTCATCTTCAGTGCAAATCATTCCTCCTTCGCCTGTGGCCAAAGTTTTTGTTACATAGAAACTAAAACAGGTTATATCACCAATTGTTCCAATCATTTTGTTTTTGTAATATGAAGGCAAGGCATGGGCTGCATCTTCTATAACCTTAAGTCCGCCATTAGCGGAAGATTTTTTTGCTATCTCCATTATCTCATTCATATCGCAAGGCATTCCACCATAATGAACCGGAATAATTGCCTTGGTTTTTTTCGTAATCGCTTTTTCAATTTCGGACGGAGAAATATTTAAAGTAACTGGATCAACATCAACAATAACAGGAATTGCCTTGAAATAACATACAATTTCTGCTGAAGCAGTAAAAGTAATAGAAGGTACGATCACCTCATCACCTTCTTTTATTCCAATAGCTTCAAGAGAAAGATGGGCTGCTGCTGTCCAGGAATTTACAACAACAGATCTTTTAGAACCGATATAGTTATTAAATTCCATCTCAAATTGCTGGGCTTTAGGACCGGTAGTCCACCATCCTGATTTAATAGTATCAACAACCTCTTTTATTTCGTCATCTGTAATGAACGGTTTATGGAATGGGATATTAAGTTTTTTCATATTGAAGCTTTTTGAAGTTTGGAGTTTCAGTTTTATTTAAATAGAGTAATATTACAATTAGCAACCAGAAAGGAAGATCTCTTGTAATCCATCCGTGCGTTAATAGCCCTGTTGATTCAAAAAATGCACGGGCAATTAAACCAACTATTGTTCCTTTTATTGCTATAACAAGATAAAACATTTCCTTGCCGTACTCTTTATATTTCTGGATAGCTTTATTGGCTAATTTTATTGAAATAACAGGTAACCAGATTGCTGTTACAAAACCAAGAATACCTAAATCAGCAGTTCTGAACAGGAAAAAATTATGTGCTGTTCCACTCTTTGCCCAGGACATTTGCTTCTCAATAAAGCTACCTAAGTTAACTGGTAAATACTTATAAATATATTCTTCAAATACACCGGGCCCAGCACCAAAAATCGGATTATCCTTTATAATATCAAATGCAACACTCCAGAAGAATCCTCTTGTATTGGAAAAAATTCTATCTGTTCTTAAAAGCAAAGATATTAATTCGTTTACAGTTGGTATGAAAAGTAAAATTGCCAGCAATAGTATGGATGTAATAAGAATTTTGTTAAATAACCTTCGATTAAAATAATAAATGATGTAGGCTGAACTAATCACAAATGAAAGCATTGATGAACGAGAATTTGTAATAATTAAAGCTACAAATAAAAAAATTAAGAGCAATATGAAATAATAGTTATAATACTTTTTATTAAAGTCCTTAATACAAAAAGGAATTACTAATGGCATTACTACAGCAAGCAGCAAACCAACAGCGTTTGGACTATTATAAATGCCGCTTACTCTAACAATACTATTCGACTCAACCAGAAATATCTGAAATCCTAAGGTATATAACTGATAAATAATTCCAAGCCCAACTAAAAAAGCAACCAGGAATAATGTGTAAATGATGTTTTTTATATCACCAAAATTCTCTAATAATGAATAAACAAAATATATTATCAGGAAAAATATCAACTGCTGTAAAGTAGTCTTCAAACTAAGTGATAAGTATTCTGAGAATAATGCCGAGAAAAAAACAGACATAAAAACTAGCAGAATAAAATTCTTAAAATCCCCCGGCAATTCCCTGAACTTTGCGAAGCTTAATCCATTTTTGTAGATATAAATGAAAAGTAATATCAAAGGACCAAAAATATTCAGGAATAATCTTCCATTATCGGTCAGGTCACTTGTAATAATTAAATATGCTAAGATGATAATTAAACTGAGGTTCTTAATTTCAAACTTTTTGATGAATGGAATTATAATTAAAAGCGGCAATAGAAAAACAGCATACGGAAGAAACAAACTAACAGCTAAAGCAATTAATAATGAGATTAAAACAATTTCTCTTTTATCTATTTCAATTAAAGAATACATAACAAGCTTTTATTTATTACACCTAATTATTCCAATCTGTCGGCATTTTATCAATAACTAATAAAACCTTACTACTAAAAAAAATCATTGTGCTTTAACCTGGTCTTTTTAGAAAATACTCCCACCAGAAAACCGGTACCATAAGAAATATGCAGTATTGATATTGAACAAATAAAAAATAATGCAATGCGAAAACCATCTTTTAAAAAAACAGTTATAGAAATTACCAAAAGAGAAATAATATAAACCAATGGAATTATTACTGAAAAAAATAAATTATTACCATGCAAAAAGAAAGCAGATATTATTGAAAATAATAATCCTGTTACAAAAAGTACCGGAATAACCTGTCTTAACGAAATTGGAATTTTATGCTTAAGTATAACTGCAACACGCCAGAATCCATATTCAAAATATTGCTTGAATAATTTTACTGGTGTTTCCCGAACGTGATACAAACAGCTATTCTTGGGAGTAATGTAAACTTTCATTCCTTTTTGCTTTAAGCGGAAGTTGAATTCATCATCCTGGTTTCTAATCAGGTTTTCATCGAACATACCTACTTCATCAAATACTTCCCTTCTGTAAACAGGAAAGGCAGCTCCTTCCGCATAACCTTCATAATCAGGATACCTATGCCTTGCGTTTCCAACTCCAAACGGATGAGACATTGCAAGAGCAGTAGCTTTACCAAAAGAACTTTCTCCGATACTTATATAAGGGCAGCCGGTACAAACAATATCATTCTTTTCTTCCAGTAATCTTATACAATTGCTAAGGTAATCAGCTTGGTAAATTGTATGCGCATCAAGAATTGCAATGTATTTTCCCATTGCTTCTTTAACACCAAGATTTCTGGCAACAGGAGTTTTCCCGGAAAGGTTATCAATAATTGTAAATCCGTCTATCTCTCTTTTCATATTCTCAAGAGTATATCTTGTTCCGTCGCTGCTCATACCGTCAATTACAAATATCTCTATCTCTGCTTTGGGAATATTCTGATTCAGGATTGAAAGTAAACTATCCCTGATGGTTCTGGCTTCATTATAGCAAGGTACCACGACTGATACTAAAGGAATCGGCATATTAAATTACAATCTCATAAATATTTTGGTGTGCATTATACAAAAATCATTTAATAATTGAAAAGTCAGTTTCCCGGTTTTAACAAATCAGCATAGATTTTTACCATTTGAAGAATATTATTTTTCCAGTTAAAAATTTCAATTACCTGTTCCCTGCCTTTCTTTCCAAGTTCCCGTCTTAAGTTCTTGTCATTAATAAGTTTTTCTATTGCAACTGCTGTTTTTTCTACATCTCCAACCGGTACAATGATTCCATTCATACCATCTTGTACAATTTCCTTAAACCCATCCACATTAGTTACAATTACCGGTTTCTCACAAGCTAAAGCTTCAAGTACTGCCACACCAAAACTTTCATGGTTGGATAAAAAAACAGGTACAGTAATCATATTGTGATAACGTGGAATATCATCCGGTGAAATAAATCCTGTAAAAGTAGTAATCCCTTCCAATCCCAATTCTGTAACTAATCTTTTTAAGTACAATTCCTGTGAGCCTGTACCGACAATCATTAATCTAAGCGGAAGATTTTGATTTGATTCTCTGACTATCTTAAATGCTCTTATCAGATTTTCAATGCCATAATTTGCTTCCAGGGTTTTAACTGTACCGATGACAATATCTTTTTGATCAAATAAACTTTTTGTTTCCTGTGGTTTGAAAGCTTCCGTATCAATTCCAAAAGGAGTAATTATAATTTCCTTTCCGGTATATAATTTTACTTCTTCCGCCATTACTTTGCTTGTTGAAAGGATCTTATCTGCTGTACTTAGATTGTATTTCAAAATTGATTTATGAAGAAATGACTTTTTAGGAAAATCATAAACGTCCGAGCCCCAGGCAGAAATTATATAAGGGTGAAATCCTGATAATGCCCCTAACAAACCATAACTCGTGGCATAATGTGAATGCAATATTTGGGGCTTGAATTCGGAAATTATCTGTTTCAGTTTCTTTAATACTTTCCTCTGTAGTTTCAATTAACACATTAATGGAATCCCTGTCCATACTTACCTTACCATTATAACGACCAAAACCGTAATCATTAAGTATGCTCATTAAAAGCTCGGGCGCCTCGCGATGCATTGTTGCAAAAACGCAAGCACGAGTCGTCGGAGTTCTTAGAAGATCGTTAACCAGTCTTGTATAGGCTCTTTC
>CAZIDB010000066.1:0-20781 GCA_964537965.1 uncultured Melioribacter sp.
TAAATATTCTATAAAAATCTTCTGAAAGGGAAAATTATGAATTGTAAAATTTACTTTCATAGTTTTGAAACTATTGCTTTTGGTATTGTAATTCTTAGTCTGCAGATGATATCATCAACTACTCGTCTAATGGCAGAACCAGATGAAAGTATTGTAACTAAGGTTGAAATATATGACGGCGATAGTAATGCTAAACTGGATGTGCTTTGCAAATTGTATATTGAAAACCTTAACCTTCTGCTTGAGAAGGCGCCCGGAAGTAACTCCCAATTAATTTTGTTTATTGATGATTTACCAATGGTGGGCGTTAATCCTATTTCAATTGATACAAGCAAAAGCACTGTACTCTTTATGCTTTGCAGAGATACATCATCAATAAGATCTTGGAGCCAATTCTTTAAATTCGCAAAAGGATTCCAGAAAGATGTTAAACTTACCGTCGGTTACTATAATTCTTTCACAATTGATACAAAAGCAGGTTACACAAAATTTATAATTGTAAGAAAGTTGCAGTTTTATATTTCGTTAAGCTTGGTACTTTTACTGGTTGTTATTCTGATTATCCTTGGTAAAAGATCAAACATTATCAGGGATACAAGTACTAATGAAAACAAGCCATACAGCCTTGCCCGTACGCAGTTAGCTTTCTGGATGATACTTATTACTTTTTCGTTTGTGTTTATCTGGGCAGTCACCGGCTCATTGCCAATTGTAACCGGAACGATATTGACTCTTTTGGGAATTAGCATTGCCACAACAGCCGGTGCAAAAGTTATAGATTTTTCCCAGGCAGGATTCGATAGATTTCAGAATAAACCTTCTCGTGGATTCTTTCTTGATTTACTTTCCGATGAAAAGGGCGTTAATATCCATAGGTTCCAGCTTGTAGTCTGGACTATACTTCTTGGATTTTTCTTTGTACGGAATGTAGTTATTAACCTTGATATGCCGCAGTTTGATGATAATCTGTTAATCCTGATGGGAATAAGCAACGGAACTTATGTGGGTCTTAAAGTTCAGGAAAACTCTAAAAAGGAAATTGCAACGGACAAACAAACTTCATCCTGAATTCATTAAAACTTATCGGGTTTTATAAAATACAGACAGGGATTAATTCCTTTCTGAATATGATTTTCTTTCTTAACTTTGTACAAAACTAAAGGAGAAATTATGAAAAATACCTTCCGCTTTTTTATCATTTTATTTTTTGCGGTTTCTATTTTAAAAGCAGAAGATGGAAAAGGAATTAAGTTCGAAACTACTACGTGGAATGAAATTCTTGCAAAAGCCTCTAGTGAACAGAAGTTAATTTTTCTTGATGCTTTTGCCGATTGGTGCGGCCCGTGCAAATGGATGGCAAAAAATGTTTTTACGAATGATACAGTAGCTCAGTTTTTTAATGAGAATTTTATAAATGCAAAAATTGATATGGAAAAAGGTGAAGGCGTTCAGATTGCACAGAAATATGGTGTAAGAGCGTACCCGACTTTTCTTTATATAAATGGGAATGGCGAATTGATTCACAGAACGTGCGGTTCCTGCCCACCACAGGATTTTCTCGGCTTGGCTAAGGATGCATTAAATCCTGAAAAACAATTAGCAACAATAAAAAAGAATTATGAAGCTAATCCCGGTAATGTTGAAGTTGCAAAGAAATATTTTGCTTTGCTAGAAAACGCATGTATGAGAGCAAATGATGATATCGCAAAGTACTTTGCTACATTAAAAGAAGAAGATCTGATTACATCAGACAACTGGGAGATGATTCAGTTGTACCAGAACGACAGTGACTCAAGAGAATTTAAATATCTTGTAAAGAACAGAAAGAAATATGCTGAGATGTATTCTGATGAGAAAGTTGACGAGAAAATTAACTCTGTCTTTGAAGGCAGTTTACGTGATTACCTTAGATTGAATAATCTTAAAGAATACGAAGCGTTGAAAACAAAGATTAAAAAATCAGGCATACCTACCGGAGAAAAAATTATTCTTGTAGCTGATTTAAATTTGTATAGGAAAAAGAAGGAGTGGAAGAAATTTGTTACTACAGCAGAAAAATATGTTAACAAATACGGTAGGAACGATTTCTCGCAATTAAACAGCATATCCTGGACGGTGTTTGAAAATTGTAATGATAAACCTTCTTTGTTAAAAGCTGAAAAATGGGCTAAGCTTTCTGTTGAACTTAAAGATGAATATGCAAACAACGATACTTATGCTAACATTTTGTTCAAGCTTGGTAAAAAACAGGAAGCTAAAATTGCTGCAGAAAAATCAATTGAGTTGGCTAAGAAATCCGGTGAAGATTTTACAGAGACGCAGAATTTGCTGAATCAAATTTTAATGGAAAAATAAGCGCTTCTTTGAAGTTACACTTATTCATTCGTAACTGAAAAATAAAAATCAGGGAGTAATCGTCATGAAAAAAATACTTTTTGCAATACCGGTTTTGTTCATCCTGTATGGTTTTTATTCCAACTTTGTACTTGAGTATACAATTAAAACTTTATTCCAGAAAATTGATATTACTAACGAATCTGCTAACGATTATATCTGGAATAATATTTCAAGCAATGGTTTTTATTTCCCAAACCCAAAAGACCTTAAAGATATGGCAATGGGTGAGAGAGCTTCTATTGTAAAACTTGTTGGCAATTATGCAAAAGAATTTACAAAGACAGAAGAATTCAAATCAAGGTACAGCGAATACAGGGAGAACATAAAACCAAAACCACCGGAAAAACCTCAAACTGCAGATGAAATGCGTAAACAGAATAAAGAACAAATGACTAAAAGTATCCAGGAAATGGAAAAACTTATGAATAGTTTTCCAGCAGATCAGAGAGCAACATTTGAAGAATCAATTAAATCTATGAAGGAACAATTAAAGGAAGTTGATGATCCTAATAACCCGATGTACAGCTCCCAGATGGATGAGCAGCTGACTGAAATGTATCAGAATCAATTGAAGGAATACGATGAAAGTGTTAAACAATGGGAAAAGGATTATCCTCTGGATCCAAAATTCTTAATTGTACAATGGCTTAATCATTTTCTGGAAACATCAAAAGATGTTGATTTTAACGCTGAACTGAAAGTAAAGGACGGTAGAAAATATTTCGTAAAGGATGAATATGAAGGAAAAGATTACTTATGGAAAATTTGTTTCAGGTCTGGCAAAACAACTACAGAGGCAGCAAGAGATTTTGCAAAATCCTGGTTAGCTGAAATAAAGTGAAGAACCTTCAAGGTTAGCTTGCCGGTTTCATTTGGTAAACCTTGAAGGTCCTCAGCCAGTTAATCACCTGATTATTCTGACTGTGTATCTTTAAGGTTTCTGATTTTTATCTTGTATGTAACCAGTCCTTATTTAGAAAATTATAAGGTTCTTAAAATGGGAAGTCTTCTTCGTAATTAACTTTCTGCTCCAGCTTTTCTACTTTTGGCTTTTGTGCTTTTAGATGAACCGCATTCCCATCAACAAAAATTGCTTTATAAGGTTTAACCGGACAAGCATATTCGCAGGCGCCGCAGCCAATGCAAATATCAGGATTAGTTTTTGGTTCAAGTAAATTTTTATACGGAACCATAGAAACAGCTTTAGTCGGGCAGTGTTCGGAACAGGCACCGCATTCTGTATTTTCTGTGTGAACAATACAATTATCCTTTATAAAATTAACCTTACCAATCTGCACTAATTTCTTATCTTCAATTTTAAGCGGAAGTAAAGCCCCGGTTGGGCAAACTTCTGTGCAAATTTTACATTCGAAATTACAGAAGCTTTTATTGTAGTCCATTGTTGGCTGCATCATTCCTAAAAAACCATACTGAAGATATGATGGCTGCAGAACCTGGGTGGGGCAAGCTGTAATACAAAGATGACAGGCTGTACATCTGTCATTAAATAATTCAATGCTTTTTGAACCTGGTGGCGAAACAGGATTCTTTTTATTTATAGGAATCTTGCTCAGCTTCTTCGGTATCACTTTTACCTGGGCAACAGAAGCTGAGGCTAAACCGAATAAATAAATAAATGAACTGACTATAAAGCTCCTTTTATTCTCATCCACATTTTCAGTAGCAAAACTTTTTTTCTTTTTATCCCTTGTATAATGAATTCCTGAAGTTGGGCAGACATCAAAGCAATTAAAACAGGCTACACAACGGCTTGAATCAACTTTCCTGTCTTCCTTATTCATGTCAATGCATTTAGCTTTACAAACGCGCTCACATACTCCGCAACCTTTGCAGTTATCAGCATCAATTCTAATTTTATAGACAGAATATTTCGAAATCAAACCCAGGATTGTACCTACAGGACAAACAGAATTACAATACAGTCTTCCATTCCTGTAAGATAAAATAATTATGATTACAAGAAAGCTGAAAGAAAATATTAATGACAAATACGGAAGTCCCCGGAAATCGTAAGGATATAACCAATACAAATCCATTTTTTCCAGAAGCCATACAACCGAATTATTTGAAGCAATGTAAACCGGTCTGAAAATGTTGCTAACTATTTTTCCAAAATTAGAATATGGATCTAACAGGTTAACAATGTATATACTTCCGGCAAAATAGCTTAATAAAAATACTGCAAGGAATGAGTACCTGTAAATATTATGCGGTTTTGTATATTTATATCGTTTCTTTTTGTTAACCTTTCTGGCAAAACGGGAAATAAAATCCTGCAATGTTCCTAAAGGACAAATACTTGAACAATAAATTCTTCCATATAAAAATGTCAGTACAAGTATTAAAATAAAACCACCTGCAGATAAACTTAGCATTGCAATAAATTTTAATACTGACGGAATAAACTGAAGGAAAGTAATTCCATTAATAAACTGGAAAGGTATATTATTTCTGAAATCGACAAAAATGTAAGTCAGCAATACAAAAAAGATTAACGAAACAACAACCCGGACTTTTTTGAACAAAGAAAGATTCATGCTTAGATTTTAAGCCTCTTTATTGTAAGCTTATCCAGATCTTTCTTACCGACGTTCATTTCTCCACCGATTTTAATATAGTTAACCTCATCCGGTTCTATACCAAATATTTTAGCTGATGCTGCATCAACGGTTAACATGTCAGTGGAAATAAGCAAGGATTTCATCGTTACAACATCTTCTCTCGAAACTCCTTTCGGACCATTCCGTTTCATAACATTGTACGCATCAACCACATTTAATGTTGGTTTGCAATAGGTAGCAAAATCTGCTATGCACTGGTGAAGATTATTCCTGTGCCAGTAACCTCTGTCCCAAACAATTCCCATCAGGTTTTTCATGGAAATGGTTAACCTGCCGCCGCCATGGTTTTTAAGTACAGGTACATTTATAAAAACATCGGAATCAAGAATCAGCTCGTGGACTTTATCCTTCTTTAATTTTTTACCGTTCGGAATTTTTACTTCCTGGTAATAGCCTTCATTTTCCCCTGAAACGACTTTAGCGCCGGTATCTTTTGCCGCTTTCTCAATACCGCTATTGGAATAGCATTTAGTCCAGTTATCGCAGGTGTGGTCAAAGACGTAAACATCTTTTGCGCCTGCTTCAAAACATCGCTTTATTATTCTGCCAACAAGTTTCGGATTTGTATTGGCCGCATTTTCCGGTATGACATCCCACCCTATATTTGGTTTTACAACAACTTTTTGTCCTTTCTTTATAAAACTTTTTAATCCACCTAATTCTGCAATTGCCTTATCAAACATATCCTCAGCCTCTCCACCTTTAATTGCGACAAGGTCATATTTAGAAACCGGTGAAGATTCCTTGGCTAAAGCTTTATTAAAATTTATATATGGAAAAGTTAGTCCGGCAAATCCTGCCGCTAATGATTTCTTAAAAAATTCTCTTCTTTCCATTCGCTTAATCCAAAATATTTATTGGCGAAAATAATAATTTTATTTCTAAAAAGAATGGAAAATGTTATTTTTGCTAAAAAAATATCCAATGAGGAAATTTATGGATTATGCAATCAATATGATGAAATCAAAAACGAGTATTAAATCTGCTATAACTGATTTATTAGGTTTGGCTTTCATCTATTTTACACCGGCTATATCGCACCTGTTTAGTTTCCCGGTATATTATCTTGAGCCAATGAGAATAATGACAATTATTGCGATTGCACATACATCAAGAAAGAATGCGTACCTGCTTGCCTTTACACTTCCGTTATTTTCATTCTTAATCTCCAGTCATCCTTCACTTGTTAAGACAGGTTTAATAACCGGTGAATTATTGCTGAACGTCTGGCTTTTTATCTTTCTTACAAGAATTATAAGAAACAATTTTTTAGCTATGCTTTCAAGTATTGTTACAGCAAAGATTGCATATTATATGGTGAAGTTTTTGTTAATCCAGGCAGCTTTAATTAATGGTGAAATAATGGCAACTCCATTTATAATCCAGGTAATTACAACAATTGTCTTAAGCACATACATTTATTTGTGGCTTAAAAAGAAAGAACAATAAAATTTAATTAAAGCCACCGGAACAAGGTGGCTTTTTATTTTTATAAACAAAGCATAAATATTCTTTTATTTAATCCGGAGAAATTCACTGGTTAAAAGTCTCATTCAAAAGTTTCTGATTGTGCTCATTTCAGTAACAGCACTCAATGCTCAAAAGCATCCTAATAGTGTAGCATATAAGGATTATAAACGACCTGATACAGCATCAATTTTCAAGCGGGTAGATGATTCCTTCCGGCTTTGGCAAAGTTATCTTTTAGTTAGAGAAGCCAATAATGGTAATCCTTTAGCTCAACACGAAGTTGGTTTAAGGTACCTGACCGGAAATGGATTTAAAGCTGATACCGTTAAAGCTTTTTACTGGATTAAAAAAGCCGCAGATCAAAACCTAAAGGCTGCAAATTATAACCTGGGAATTTTATACAATAATGGTTGGGGTACAGAGTGGAATCCTTTCAATGCATTTAAGCGTTTTTCAAAAGCAGCAAAAGATAGTATGCCCGAAGCGATTTATGTACTTGGTTTGTTATACACAGATAATCTGATAGTGCCTAAAAACTATGAGAAAGCTTTCAGATATGTCGTAAAAGCCTCAGAAATGAAATACAAACCGGCAGATGAAATATTATTGGAATTTTATAAACGCGGAATAGGTGAAGTATTCGATACTAACTTTGCAGTCCGTAAAAGCCATATGAAAGATTCAGTTTTATTTGGCCAGGACCTTACTGATCCTGCCGAGAATATTACATTTCTAAATTATGAAAAAGATTCTCTTAAAAATGATGACCTGACCTTATTGAAAGAAGTGCTTAGAGACGGAAGCAATGAAATGAGAGATGCGCTTGGCGTTGAACTTAAAAATGATTCCACTTTTACGGCTGATTCATCTGTAATATTTTATATTAAACAAGCTGCAGATTACGGCAGTCCCGAAGCCTTGGTTATGCTTGGCAGATGCTATGAGAAGGGAATTATTGTTACAAAAGATTTTGTATCGGCAGCAATGTATTATCTAAGGGCGATGCGGCTTGAATCCCCGCGAGCTCCGTTACTACTTTGGGAGTTAGTACAGAATAAAGAATTTATTTCTCAACTGAAAAAGAAATTAGATCAAAAGAATTCCGATGCTCAATTTGTGGATGCGAGTTTATTTATACTTGGTATTGATAACACATTGAATGAAAAAGTAGCGCTAAAAATGCTTGAAGATTCTGCAAATAAAAATAACCTGGCTGCTTTAGTTGAATTAGGCTTCCTGAATCAATCCGGTAGTTTTATTGATGTGAATAAAGAAAAAGCACTTACACTTTGGAATAAAGCAAAAAAGAACGGCAGTCGGGAAGCTGAAATAAGAATTTTAATGGCTCAGATTCAGGCTGATAATTTTAATAGTGTTGATGATTCTGTAATTTCAAAATTGAAATTCCATGAACAAAAAGGTTCTTTGTTGGCACAAATGACACTTGCTTATATTTATGAAAATGGTTTGGGAATTCAGAAAAATAAACCGGAAGCAGTTCATTATTATCGTATCTGCGCACAGCGTGGTAACAGAGGTGCTCAGCGTTCGTTAAAAAGATTATATGACGAAATCCGGCCGGGTGAACAGGAATTTATAGTTTTAGATTAACCGGAACAATATTAGAACCTCTTTCGTCTTAAGTTGAACAAAAAGGAGTGAGTATGAATAGGAAAGGCTTTCCACTGGTTCTTTTTATCATTTTTATTTTTAATACTTTAAATTTTTCCCAATCGTTAAAGCCCACAGGTAATGCATCAAGCTGGTTTAAATTAACAAAACAAGATTTACGCGCTGGTGAGCACCATAAACGCCATGCTGATATATTCGGAAAGTATGTTGACGGGTATAATTCGTTTATTATAAAAGCAATTGATATTGTACAATCAAAAGCTATGGATGGCGGCGGCTACTTTGCCCAGTTAAATGCAGACCCTCCGGAAGCGCCTACCGGTTATTCTCTTCATTTATTTAATTACAAACTAATTGAACCGGCAAGAACAACAAGTTACTGCAGCGGATCAACGTATTCTGTTTTTATTGAAGCTATGAATCTTATTTTTCCTGACAGGAAATTAGATGATGAAAAAATTGAGTTACTTAAAATGCAGGAACCTGATGGCGGAAGGAGAGAAGACCACATTAAAATGTGGGGTGAATGGAATGCCGACGGTTTCGGAAATCATTTCGCATTAGTCCAGTATTCACAAGTTGGTAAAAGAGTGAAACCTGATGAGGCCAAGCCGGGCGATTTTATGAATATTTCCTGGAAGACTGGTGGTGGTCATTCTGTTATCTTTCTCGGTTGGTATGTAGATGAAGAGGGAAAGAAAAATGTAGTTTACTGGTCAAGCCAGAAAGCGACAAATGGATTTGGTGACCAGGTAATTCCTCTTGAAAGAATTGAAGAAATTTGTGTTGTAAGATTAACTGATCCAGAAAAGATTTTTTCATTTACTCCTCCTCAGAAAATGTTTTATGGAGTAAAAGGAGATAAAATTAATTGGTAGATAATCAGATCAAGACAATGCTATACAATTAAAATAAATGTAATGGTTTTTATCTGATTAATTGTGAGTGTTCAGAATTCTTTATCCGGGAATTAACATTTTTATCAGAAACCTTAGAAAAATCATAATGTCATTCCCGACATGCTATGTTAGGTAAACTTTCGCGGGTATTACTTATGATAATAAATTTATTTTTCAGATAACTCTATCAATTTTTCCATTCATTTTTATTTTTATGGCAACTAAACTTTGATTAATTTTAACCGGCAATTTTAATTAAGGGAGAACTAAATGTATGCACTTGAAGTAAGGAATTTATCTAAAAGCTTTGGATCAATAAAAGCAGTAGATGATGCTTCTTTTTCTGTTCCGCAAGGCTCTGTTTTCGGATTGATTGGCAGAAACGGCGCCGGCAAAACAACTACAATCAGGATGATGATGAATATTTTTCAACCTGATAGCGGCGACGTGATTTTACAGGGCGTAAAGTTAGGGCAGGATTTTTATGACAAAGTAGGATATCTGCCGGAAGAACGTGGTTTGTATAAGAAGATGAAAGTTCTTGAGACAATTCTTTTCTTTGCAGAACTGAAAGGGAAAAGAGGCAGGAAAACCGAGAAGCTTGCTTTGGAGTATCTTGAAAAATTCCAGCTCGCCGATAGGAAAAATGCAAAAGTGGAAGAGCTTTCCAAAGGTAACCAGCAGAAAATACAATTTATTTCAACAATTATACACGATCCTGATTTTATAATTCTTGATGAACCGTTTTCAGGTCTTGATCCAATTAATACTAACCTCTTAAAAGAAATCATTATTGATTTTAAGCAGCGGGAAAAAGTAATAATCTTTTCTACCCACTTAATGGATTTTGCAGAAAAAATGTGCGATCACCTTGCAATGATTGATAAGGGAAAAATTATTCTGAACGGTGCGCTTAATGATATTAAAGCGAACTATGGGCAAAAAAATGTGAGCATTAATTATTTAGGTGATATCTCTTTCCTAAAGAACATTCCTTTCGTTGAAAAAATAGAAGACTTTGGCAATACAACCGGAATAAGAATTAAGGAAGCTGCTCAAACACAGGAGTTACTAAAATTATTGATTGATAACGGAATTCAAATTAAAAGGTTTGATGCTAACGAAATATCTTTACAGGAAATTTTTGTTGAGCTTGCAGGCAAAGAAGATCAGGATGATATGAGGGAGGTACAGCATGTTTAATTACAGGTTAATTGCAATCATCAGAAGAGAACTAAGGGAAAAACTATTCTCCAAATCTTTTATACTGATGACTTTACTGATTCCTGTTTTTATGTTTGGAATAATCGGAATCCAGGCTTTGCTTATGGCCGTTGGCTCAGAAGAAAAATCAAGCGTACAAATTATTGCAGGTAATGAAGAAATATTTAACAGGATTGAAGAGGAAATCTCTCTGCTTGAATTTGTTAAGAGTGGGTTTTACAGCGTTGAATATCATCAGTTCGATAAAACCGGATTAACAAATCATATAAAAAAAATAAAAACAAAATTGCTGGATAATAAAATTACCGGTATTATTTTTATTCCTGAATCGGCGCTGAAAGATAAAAAGCTTGAGTACTATTCTTCAAATCCGAACAACACTAACTTGTTCAACAAGTTCAGAAATCCGATAAACAAAGCGCTTGTTGGAATTTACTTTGATAAAAAATCTCTGACACCGGATGAAGTAGCATTTGCGAGTGAAGGTGTTGATTTTAACGGTTTCCGCGTATCAAAAGATGAAAAGATTGAGGAGGAAGGTTATGGTAATCTTGTCCTCTCATTTCTTTTTACATTTCTGCTTTACATGAGCTTACTATTTACCGGTACAATTATGATGAGATCTGTTTTGCAGGAAAAGACAAGTCGTGTTGTAGAAGTTTTGCTTTCATCTGTTAACAGCAAAGAATTGATTACCGGAAAAATAATCGGAACATCAATCACCGCCGTTGCGCAGATGTTCATCTGGTTAATTCCAATCATTGTTCTTATATCCACAACCTGGTTTGTTTTACCACCGGAAGTAATGTTGAAAATTAAAATGTGGCACATCGGATATTTTCTATTTAACTACCTTATTGGTGTGGTAACGTTTCTTGGTTTGTTTGCTGCTGCCGGTTCAATATTCGATAACGACCAGGATGCCCAGGCTGCCGTCTGGCCAATAATGATGTTAATTATGATTCCATTCTTTATAGCAATGACTATGACTACAAATCCTGATACCAGCCTGATAAGAATATCTTCATTAGTACCATTTGCTTCCCTCATGATAATGCCGTCCCGGTTAACGCTGATTGAAGTAAGTTGGTTAGAGTTAAGTTTTGCTACAGTTATTAATATTGTTACAATGTTTTGTATGTTCTGGCTTGGAGGAAAAATTTATAGAATAGGAATTTTAATGACCGGTAAAAAACCAAAATGGTCTGAAATAATAAAATGGCTAAAAGTTAAAGAATAATATTTAATAGATTATATAAAACCGCCCCGGTTCTAAAACCGGGGCTTAAATTATTATCTGATATTTACAAGAACAGTATCTCTATTTTTTCTTTCCTTTAAAAATCGGATCTGTACCAAGAGAACCTGCTAGACTCTTTAAGTATGCGGGGGATTTTACACCTGATAACTGCTCTTCAGCTAAATCTAATTTATACTTTAGCTTTAAATCATCCGCAATAAATTTTGTATTTGGACTTGCAAGCAATTTATGCAAATATGCAACGTGTTTTTGTAAAAGAGAGATATCACCCAATTGTTTTGAGATTAATCGTTCAACGTACCATTCGGATTTTACAAGATTATCCTGTGTAAACATTTCACGAATAGATTTATCATCAACAGTCAAACCGTTATAATTTCCATAAGCCATAATATTTAATACTGCTTTTAATGGAGGGCAGGCTGCATCAATGCTTCCGTCATTAAAATAAGAAAGGGCAACCCGCTGCTGTGCCTCGGTTATATTATTGATGCTGTCAACATATACATCCATACTCTGCAATTCCGGTTTCAACATTTCTTCATTAAAAACCGAATAAGGATTTTCGAATACTCTACCGAAAAAAGTATGTACGAACTTTTCGGTAATCCGGTAACCAAGTCTGCTTGCTAAAATTTTCTTCCCTTCGAAATCAAAATCTTCTAACTTCTCAAGGTAACCACCGTTTATTAAGAAATCAGGTTCACGCTCATATACATTTAATCTGCACCATATTTCAGGAATTAAAAGACTTATATCGTGGTCAACTTTATAATTAGGTCCTATGTACCCTGCAGCGGTTGTAAAACAATTATAACCTGTAAGTATAAATGAAACTAAGGCATTGTTAAGATCATGTATAGGAAGTAAGGCGTTGAAAGGACCTTTTGTTAAAGCGCCTTCAGAACCTGCACCGGTTGTTGATGGTGACTTTCCCGTAAGACTACAAATAAAATCCATAAACATTTCCGGGAGTTCCTGGTAATGAATCGGATTGTAACAGCACATTGAGCGAATCTTGGCTATAGTATCCGGTGGATTATTTCTTCTTCCGGGTAAAACTGCATTAACAACAAAGTTCAGTGGTTCATTCATTGGTATCTTCCTGAACATCCTTGTACCAACCTCGGAAATATATTTGTTTATCGGTGTAACAAGGTCAGGTCTGTTTTGAAGGTATCTCATATTTGCAGACGGTTTCCCGTTTATCATTCGTGGATGAGCAGATGAAACAAAGTATGCATAATCCTTTTCCGAGACTGCCTTCTTAATAAATTTTCTCATCGGCTGTGTAAACCGATCAAAGTTAATTGCATCCTCCAAAATGTTTTTTCCATCTGCCTTGCTAAGTGGCTGGAAATTTGAGATAAATGTTCCTGGGGTTGATATATCAAGTTCCGCCTGTTTATCATATCCGCGGTGAATAGCATCATCAGGCCTCTGGAAAAATCTGTACTCACAATTCTCAACAATCTTCACACTCTTGTTTGTGTATTCAGGATTATGATTCTTTAATCTGTCAGTTGGAATAATAACCGATGCAGTAATGTCATCTTCAAGCTGAATCTTGTCTGACGCAACATAATCCTGCCTTAATTTGAAGGTTCTCCAGGATTTATCTTTCTGCAAACCGACACGAAGATACATGGCAACAATTTTCCGGTTATTATATTTTAGTTCATGCCCCGGATTTCCATTAACAATATCAACTGTAAAATGTTCTCTCCAGTTACCTTCCCAGTCATGACGATAAAATCTTTTAATGATGAACACAAGACCT
Source organism: uncultured Melioribacter sp. (assembly GCA_964537965.1). Lineage (GTDB taxonomy): Bacteria > Bacteroidota > Ignavibacteria > Ignavibacteriales > SURF-24 > SURF-24. Next base: position 13,306 of record CAZIDB010000066.1, read on the forward strand.
TTGATGTATTGGGGAATATTATTAAGCCAGTTATTATACTCTTCGGTAAATTCGGTTGGTGATGGAGTAAGCATTTTAATTACAGAACCAAGGGACCTCTGGTAACTAAGCAACGGCCGGCTAATTTTACCCGGATCGAACTTATTTTTATATCGTTTACTGTAATCGTGATTAATTATCTCATCAACTATTTCAAAATCCTTCTCCAGATCTGCAACGAATACAGGTCCGAAAATGATTGAATCAGAAATTGATTTTGATATTTCTGATTTTCCTCCACCGGAAACAGTGCATGGTTTATGGCATAATGTGCCTTCTGCGACGGTACCAACCAAACGCCAAACCTGGCTTACAGGATTTTTTTCCAAACGAACTTTATAACCTGCAGGCAGAATATAATAATTCTGGGGAAGAAGTTTTATTGTAATGTACCTGCCGTCTTTATGCCAGCTTATTGTCTGAACATTCAGATTAAATTTTACATCTTCCGGAACGTAGATAATATTCGGATAGTTTTTATCTATTGCAAAACCATCTGGATGTACTTCCATAATATCAGAAAACAGGGAAGATATTTCTTTGAAATTATGCCCATCTTTTTTTACCTGGTTATCGTCATGGAAATCATCACCAAGATTATAACTTGGAAAAGCAATAGCTCCGCCCGCATGCTCTTCTTCGCAATTACCGAAAAGATTAGCCGCATAACTTATTTGTGTCTTTACTTCTTTTTTACAATAGCCGAAATAATTATCTGCGATTATAGTAACAATAACACCGTCTTCTGTTCTTGCCGTTACTTTAAAAGCATTTCCGTTATTATAAAGTTCGCCTTCATCTTTCCAGTACATCCCATCTCGTTTTTGCCTGTCCGTGGCTTTATCATAATGCGGTAAACCTAAAGATTTTTTAGTAGCAGAAACTATGTGAGGTGCAAGAATGATACAGCCGGTATGACCTGTCCAATGTTTAATATCCAACGCTGCATCATTAACCGGAAGAAAAGGATCTCCTGCATTGCCAAATATTGATTCAACAAAATCAAGGTTTCCAACAAGGTTTCCGGGCACAAAAAATCTTATCTCCATTGTTTTTTGAGGTGATACACCTTTTACCTCAGGGCATACAATAGGTCGTAATAAAAGTGAAACAAATAATTCTGCTTTTTCTTCCTGTGAAGATGTAAATGGAAGTATCTTTAACTCTTTAGGTGGATTCAATGCGTTGTAAAGCAGGTTTGCAAATACTTCTTTGGGTACTGCAATTTTATCATCGGGAATTGGTAATCCACCTTCCGATATATGAAATACACCTTTAGTTGTGCGCCTGTCATTTTTAGGATTGTGAAGTATACCTTGCTTAATCCTGTATGAGCTTACAATATCAGAAATAAATTCATCTTTATCCGGTGGAATGGATAATACTCTTGCCAATCCGTGCCGGTCCAACAAAAAAGTATTGGCTGGAATTCTTATTTTTTCTTCGAGTTTAATATCATCAAGATAAGAATCAAGGAAATCCTGGATTCTCTGATCGACAGGGCATAAATAATTCGATAGCAGCCGGTTCTTTTCAATGTGGTTTGCAATCAGGTTGTTTGCAAGTTCAACAAATTCATGATGGCCTGCACCCTGATATACAGGTTGATTAAGTGAGGCGAGTTTCAGATTAATATATTCAATAAGTTTCTCATCGCGGTCATAATGTATGCTTCTGTTGTTTTCAAAACCAATTGATTCTTTCAGTTTCATTTTTGCCCTGCTTATATTGTTTTTTGATTTATTGCTAACGTAAATAAGCTAAAAAAGGTTTTCTTTTTCAAGATTGATTTTATATTAAAAAAAAGAAAAATTTGTTAAAGAAAATCACTGAGATTTAATCTGCCAAATTCTTATTTTTACGCAGCCATTTATAAAATCTTAGGAATGTCTGATGAAAAAATTTATACTTTTTTTCTTGCTGTTAAATTTATATCTGTTCGGTCAATATAACCTTGATACGCTTTCTTCAAGACTTGTCGGTCCCGGTACAATTCATACAAAAATAAGAGAGAATACAAATCCCTGGACAATTGAAGTATTGGAAGTTGATCTTAAGAATCCGTTTATTAAAATTGAATCTGCCAAAGCAAAGGATAAACTGGTTGGATTGGCAAAAACTACACAAATGGCTTCTGACAAGACTTATGATGGACATAATGTTATCGGTGCCGTAAATGCAGATTTCTTTGGTGGAGACGGTACGCCAATTAATATCCAGATTGATAATGGTGAAATTGTCCGTGGCCCCATATCTCTTTCAACAATAGGAATTGATGATAACAATAACACAATGATAAATATTGTGAAATTTGAAGGTAAAGTTTTTGCTAAAGATACTTCGGCAACAATTAATAACGTCAATTCAGATAGACTGACAGATAATTTAATCCTTTTTAATAGTTTCAGAGGGACATCTACTAACACAAACCAATGGGGCACTGAAATTCTGATTGAACCAATTAATGGATGGTTTGCCAATGATACATTATCCTGCATTGTTCACGATGTTGTTCAGAGACAGGGTAATATGACGATACCGGATGGCTATGCTGTTTTATCAGGTCACGGTGCTGCTGAAACATTTCTTGTAAATAAAATATCGAACGGTGATACAATTAAACTGTATCTTGGAGTACTGCCGGGTTTAAATAAATTAAAAGTTATGCTTGGCGGTTATCCTAAAATTGTTTCCGATGGGGTTGATTATGTTGATCAGGGTTATGCAGAAGAAGGCGGGCCTTCTCATACTTATGAACGTCATCCAAGAACCGGTGTTGGTTTTTCCAAAGACAGCACTAAACTTTTTTTAGTTACAGTTGACGGCAGGGGCGTTAGTATCGGAGTTACTTTACATGAATTCGCAAAAATTATGATGCAGCTTGGAATTCACTGGGGATTGAATTTTGATGGTGGTGGCTCTACTACTATGGTGGTAAGAGGAAAAATTGAGAACACTCCGTCAGACGCCGGTGGAGAAAGATCTGTTGCAAATTCAATGCTTGTAGTTTCAAGTGAACCGGTAATCCCGACTTCACTAACTATCATTCCTGAAAAAGTTATGGTTGATTCAAGCAGAACCGCAAGCTTTAGTGTTGATGTTATTGACCAATACAATGTTCCTTCATCCATTTCAAATGAAAACTTTAGCTGGACACTTAGTGATCCCGCAATTGGTGTTATTGATTCTATGGGTGTATTCAAAGGAATTAAAAGTGGTTCAACAAAAGTTATTGTTGAGTATCTTGGTGTAAGTGATACCGCCGAAGTTGAAGTACAGATTGGCAGTGGTTATATCGAATTAGATGCAATTGAAAATGTTTTTGACTGGAAACTCAGTGGTAAAAACATTGACAGCCTCGGCACTACTTATTCATTTAACACCGATTATAAAACCAATGGAACCGGGTCTGTTCAGGTTGATTATAAATATGTTTATACAAGCGGCAAAACTCCTTTGGTATATTTGGAACCACAAAACGATATGCCGATTTACGGTATTCCTGATATGCTGCTTCTGGATGGTAAATCTGATTCACTTAAACATAAAGTTTATTTTGTTGTTGAAGATGCAGATGGATCACTCTTCAAACTAACTGTTAACAAATATTTCCAGAGAGCTTATATTTTTGATACTCTTACCTGCCCGATGAAAAATTTTGTAGCTCTTGGAGAAAACATTATTCCCAACTATCCGTTATCCTTATACAGAATTGAAATTCAATTAGCGGGGGCTAAGGTATATGGAGATACTTACCAGGGTACTTTTTATGTTGATAATCTTAGAGTACGGTATCCAAACGCAACTACAAAAGTTGAGAACGATGAGCTTATATTGAAGGGCTATCAGCTATTTCAGAATTATCCGAATCCATTTAACCCATCAACTGTAATTAGCTGGCAACAGCAAAAAGCATCAGTAGTGAAATTAAAATTGTATGATCTGCTTGGCAAGGAAATATGCACATTAGTAAATGATGAGTTACCTGCGGGATTTCATTCGAAGAATTTTTCTGCAAAGGAATATAATCTGGCAAGCGGCGTTTATTTTTACCAGCTTCAATCACAGGATTTTCTTCAGACTAAAAAAATGATTCTTATTCAATAAATTTTCTTTACGGGATTAATTCTATCCGGAATTAATCCCGTTTCTACAATTTTACTCTTCCTAAATAATTTCTATTGATTCTCATTTTATCGGTGTTATATTATAAAGCATCATCGCATTGCTTTATTTGAAAGGAGAAATCAATGGAGAACTATGACAAAGAACTGCGCATTGGTTTAGTGCTTTACGGCGGGGTTTCCCTATGTATGTACATCTTTGGTGTTGTTTACGAGTTTCTAAGATTAGTAAGAAAAGAAGGCGCTTATAAAGATTTAACAGATACAGCAAGAATTAAACCTGTAATTGATGTAATTTCAGGAACATCTGCAGGCGGAATAAACGGAATATTCCTTGCCAAAGCACTTGTAACAGGAAGCTCTTTAGATCCGTTAAAATCATTATGGATAGATGAGGGTGACCTTGATAAACTATTGGATCTCTCTCGGAAACCAAAATCTTTACTTGATTCCGTTAGTTACATTAATAAATTAGAAAATGCTCTCAATCAATTAAATGGAGAGAATAACATTGATTCTGCAAGATCTGAATTGATTGATCTGTTTATAACAGCTACTGACCTCGACGGAGTATTAAAAACATTTCAAGACGATTATATAAAAGACCCGGTTACAGTAAAAGATTATGAGACTGTATTCCATTTTAAAGTAAGACCTGAACGTTACAAAAAAGCCCTTGCTGTTGATGAAAAGATATTAAATGAAGGCAGAACCGGCAGAAATGATTTCAGCGGTACAAAGAAAATGTTGAAGGACAAATATTTTGCAAAGATTGCTGCAACTACATCGGCATTCCCGGTTGCATTTGCTCCTGTAAGATTTTCAATTGAAGAAAAAAAAGAAATGAAAGAATTATTCCAGGATGAAGTTTGCCAGGGTGAATTAAATAAAAATACTGTGTATGGTGATGGTGGTATGGTAAACAACCGGCCTTTCAATTATACCGTGCAAACAATATTCAAAAGGCAGGCTGATACTGCAGTTGACAGAAAACTGTTTTATGTTGAACCTGATCCCGAATCAATTAAACTTGCAAATAATAAAAAACTTAGAATTGCAGATGATGAACTTGTTGATGGTTTTAATTCCTTAAAAGGACTTTTTGAAGCCGGAATGTATCAAAGCATTTCTGAAGACCTTAATAAGGTTTGTGAACGCAATAAAAAAATTCTTGACGTAAAAAAAGTCATTACTGATCTTGAAACTGATTTGCTCGGTTATATAACAACAGAGAAAGCTGAGTTACATAGAATTATGCTTAGAGACCCGATTTACAGAACCTATAACAGTTTCAAATTGAAAACTATAATGACCAGACTTGCAGAAACGCTTATTCGTAATGTAAAAACGACAGAAGATAAAACGGAACTGAAACAGTTTATTGAAGGTTGGGTTGAAGAGATTGCACAAGATCATGTAAGTTTTCTTCAGGGTTTTGATTCGCAATACCGAATAAGACGAATACGTTATTTCATAGCAAAGATTAATAAATGGTTTAAGGAAATTCAGAATCTCACGCAAGAGCAACTGGAAGAACTAAGCATTCTAAAAATTAAATTATATAATTTGATTGAATACTATGAGCATAGTCTGTGGAGAATAACCGATAAGATCGGTTTGATAACGAAGACAAACGTAATTGAGACGCTGAATTCTTACAGGAATAATTACAGCCAGGTAATGGCTTCATCGTATCGCGAGAAAGCAAGGGAAGTAGTTAAGGAGATTGATTCTTTCCTTGAGACTAATAATCTTGTAAACGCAGCCGGCCAGAAAATATCCTCCGCAGATATCTTTGACCGGTTTGAATTTCTTGATATGCACATTTATCCTATCCAGGTACTTTCTGATACAGGCGAAGCTGACCCGATAGAAATAGTCAGGATATCTCCTGAACTTGCAACGCATTATTCAAATGGTGATAACAGTGTTGAGAATAAACTTGCCGGTGAAAAATTAATGCACTTCAGCGCATTCCTGAAAAAAAGCTGGCGAGAAAATGATATTATGCAGGGAAGATTGGATGCAGCAGAAATAATTGTTAAATCGGTTCTTAAAGATAATACTAATGATGAATATTCTAATGCTATTATAAGCAGGCTTTGTAAAGATATAGTTGAAGTGGAGCTTACGGAAATTGTTAAACGGAGCAGGAATGAATTATTTGTCGGAATTACTTCGTCAGAAAAGAAAAAGATTACTGAACTGTTGAGCAAAGCTGAGAATTTTAATATTGTTGCAACTGAAGAATATTTTATTAAGAATTATAAAGTGGGACTTGAAGAGCTGAGAGATTTAAGTAAAGATTATACTTTGTTGCTCAGCTCTAAAGCATTAAGGACATTTGGATTTATGCTTGAACGGCTTCCACTGAAATCCTCAAAACTAATTTCTGGTTTAATACAAAGACCAATAAAATTCTTATCTAATGTATTCAACTATCTCTATTATTTTGTAAGTGCTTTGAACGGTGAATTGAAAGATGTTGTCCGGAAAGGTATAGTCATTCTCATTGCTTTTATAGTACTATTGTTGTTATTCAACTTGTTTGGATGGATAAAAATAAACAATCCATATATCTGGAGTACAATTGCTTTGTTTTTAGTCTATGTTATTTTTGATAGTAAACTGATCCGGGTATTCTCGTCAATCATTTACATTGCATTTATCGTACTTAACATATTCGGAATAACAGATATTGAAAAGCTGTTGTCATTATTTAAATAAGGAAGAGAGGCTGTCTAATAAGTAAAATTGTCATCACGAGTAAAGCGAAGTGATCTAATTTTCAACATTAAATAAACAGATTGCTTCCTCATTCCATTCTTCGCAATGACTTCAGGTTATTTTTTAGTTAACCCTCTCATAGAATTTTATTTTTCAAGCTTAAGTACTTTCCAGCCGTAAGCCGGCATTGAAATACTAAATGAATTCTTATCCTTAGTGAATGTTTCATTCGAAACAACATCTGTAAGCTTTGACTCAGTATAAACATCAGGCAGTTTTATACCAGCAGTTTTGTTTTCTGTACTTTTATTTAGAATAACAAGAAGCTTTTTATTAAAATCACATCTGAGGTAAGCGTAGATAAAATTATCTGCCAGAACTGTCTGGAAGTCGCCATATCTTAGTGCTGAATTTCTATTTCTTACATCTGTTATAACTTTTGTTTTTTCCAGCATCTGTTTTTCGCTGGATGTAAGCTGATCACCAAAACGCATCATCCTCCTGTTGTCAGGGTCGTCTGCACCAGTCATACCAAACTCAGATCCATAATAAATTACAGGTAACCCGGGAATTGTATGCATAAATG
>CAZIDB010000067.1:0-20755 GCA_964537965.1 uncultured Melioribacter sp.
CTTTTTTATTCTTTAAACAGTCCCTTTTTTATTTCCTATGTCGGAGTTAAGATTTTTGTTGTTACTTTGAGTTCGGTTTGCAAACACAGTTTTTTCTTAATATTTTTATTTCAAAAATACATCTCATATTTATCATTAATAATGGAGGGCAAATGGCCAGAAAAAAAATTTCATTGATTGGCGGTGGACAGATTGGAGGAGTTTTAACTCAACTTATAGCTGCCAGGCAATTAGGTGATGTAGTTCTTTTTGATATCGTTCCGGATCTTCCGCAGGGCAAATCGCTTGATATTGCCGAAGCTTCTAATATAGATCGGTTTGACGCTAAAATTTCCGGTGCAAATTCTTACCGGGATATTAAGGATTCCGAGATAGTAATTATAACTGCCGGATTACCAAGAAAACCCGGAATGAGTCGCGATGATTTACTTGTAACAAATGCAAAAATAATGCGGCAGGTTGCCGAAGGTGTGAAGGAATATTCTCCTGATGCAATTGTGATTATTATCTCTAATCCGCTTGATGCAATGGTAACCTTATTTCAGAAGGTAACGGGTTTCCCATTCAACCGGGTAATGGGTCAATCTGGTGTGCTTGACTCATCCAGGTTCGCTTCTTTCATAGCATGGGAATTAGGTGTATCCGTTAAAGATGTAAATGCACTTGTACTTGGTGGACACGGAGATACAATGGTCCCGCTTGTCAGGTATGCAAACGTCAACACCATTCCGGTTATGGAATTGCTTGAACAAAAATATGGAAATAAAGATAAAGCCGTTGAGGTAATGAAGACTATGGTTGAAAGGACTAAGATGGCCGGCGGTGAAATTGTAAAATTATTAAAGACTGGTTCTGCATTTTATTCTCCTGCATCTGCAGCAGTTCAGATGGCTGAATCAATTATTTTTGATGAAAAACGTGTTACGTCAGTTTGTGCTCATTTAACCGGTGAATATGGTGTAAATGGTTATTATGTAGGCGTTCCGGTTATTTTAGGATCTAACGGAATTGAACGAGTAATAGAGATTTCACTTAATGATGAGGAAAAAGCATTACTTGATAACTCGGTTAAAGCTGTTAAGGAATTGGTTGAAGATATGAACCGGCTTGGACTTTAGAAAGGTGTTATTTAAAATTAAAAAGTCACGCCCATTAAATGACGTGACTTTATATATAAAAATTTAGCTTAGTATTTTATTCGGCGTAAACGCTAATGTACTTTCTGTTAGCTCTCTTTGTTTCAAATTTAACTACACCATTAATAAGTGCAAATAAAGTATCATCACTACCCTGACCAACATTTTCACCGGCATGAAACTTAGTACCTTTTTGTCTAACTAAAATTGATCCGGCAGAAACCATCTGACCACCAAATCTTTTAACGCCAAGACGTTGAGCATTACTATCACGTCCGTTACGGGATGAACCTTGTCCTTTTTTATGTGCCATAATTATACTCCGGTTTAACCAATCTTTGTTACTTCAATACGAGATAATTGCTGTCTGTGTCCTTTAAGAATCTGGTATCCTTTTCTTTTTTTCTTCTTGAACACAATTACTTTATCATCTTTTAGATGTTCTAAAACTTTAGCTGAAACCTTTACGCCACCGATGTTAGGTGAACCAACTTTAATTCCTTTATCGTCAGAGATTAATAACACGTTATCGAACACTACTTCAGATTCTAACTCAGCTTTAAGGCGCGGGACGTAAACTTTCGTTTTTTCTTCGACCTTAAATTGCTGTCCTGCTATATCTACAACAGCGAACATTTAAAATACCTCCACTATTCAAAAATTTGAGAAGTAAATATACGAAAACTTATGTGGTTAAGTCAATTTTTTCATTATAATTCAATTAATTACTTATTGAATAAACTTTCTTTGGAAAATTCGCCAAAAATAAAGTTTTATAATGATTCTAACTGTTCATAGTCTCTTGCCTGAAGTAATTAATTAAACCATTTGTTGATGAATCGTGATTTTTAATTTCATCAGAACTTCGCAATTCAGGCTGAATTACCTTAGCCAATTGTTTCCCAAGTTCAACACCCCACTGGTCAAATGAATTAATATTCCAGATTATTCCCTGTACAAAAATCTTATGTTCATATAATGCAATCAGGGAGCCTAAATTCTTAGGAGTTATTTTTTTAACAAGAATTGTATTGGTCGGTTTATTTCCCTCAAAAATTTTATGGGGTAATAATTTATCTAATTCTTCCTTCGAAAGGTCGAATTTTTCCAACTCTTTTTTTGCTTCTTTCTTTGTTTTTCCTTTCATCAAGGCTTCTGTTTGAGCAAAAAAGTTTGACAACAGCTTAATATGATGATCACCAATTTTGTTGTGGCTTTCAATTGGTGCTATAAAATCAGCAGGAATTAATTTTGTACCCTGATGAATTAGCTGATAAAATGCATGTTGCCCGTTTGTACCTGGTTCACCCCAGATAATTGGACCGGTAGAATAATCAACTTTTTCACCCTCTCGGGAAATATATTTACCATTACTTTCCATATCACCCTGCTGAAAATAAGCCGGGAAACGATGCAAATATTGATCATATGGAAGAATTGCATGGCTTTCGGCATTAAAGAAATTGTTATACCAAACACCAAGAAGTGCCAGAATTACCGGAAGATTTTTTTCAAATGAAGTGCACCTGAAATGTTCATCCATTTCAAACGCTCCGGTTAACAATTCTTCAAAATTATCCATCCCTATAAAAATTGCAATAGATAAACCGATTGCAGACCACAGAGAATACCTTCCGCCAACCCAATCCCAGAAACCAAACATATTACCCGGATCAATTCCAAATTTAACAACTTCAACTTCATTAGTTGAAAGCGCCACAAAATGTTTTGCAATGGCAGCTTTATCATTATAAAAATGTAAAAGCCAGTCTTTGGCTGTAATTGCGTTGGTCAATGTTTCAAGCGTGGTAAAAGTTTTAGAAGCAACAATAAAAAGTGTAGTCTCAGGATTTATTTTCTTCAGTACTTCGGCTATATGTGTTCCGTCAATATTGGAAACAAAATGAATATTTAATCCGGCTTTACCATATGGTTTTAATGCCTCTGTAACCATAACGGGTCCGAGGTCTGATCCACCAATACCAATATTTACAACATCCGTTATAACCTTTCCTGAATAACCTTTCCATTCTCCGTTTCTAACTTCATCACTAAACTTACGCATATGATCCAATACTGAAAAAACTTCAGGCATAACATCTTTACCATCCACATAAACAGGTTTATTAGATCGGTTACGCAAGGCAGTATGAAGTACCGCTCTTTCTTCAGTAAAATTTATTTTTTCACCGGAAAACATTTTATCAATCCAGGATTTCAGATTTGCAAAATCAGCAAGCTTTAACAATAAATCTAAAGTTTCATCCGAAATTCTGTTTTTCGAATAATCCAGCAGAAAGTCATTAAACTGAATTGAGAACCTGTTAAACCTTTCCGGATCTTCTGTAAACATATCTCTCATATGTAATTTTTTTATTTTTTTATAATGTTTTGCGAGATTATTCCATACTTCAGATTTAGTTAGTTGTAACATTTTAATTCCTATTTTTATTCTGATAAGTTATTTCATTTTATTTTTTTAATCTGAAAAAGAATTCCGAACCTTTTCCTATTTCACTAATGACTTCAACTTTAGAACTGTGCGCTTCCACGATGTGCTTTACTATTGCAAGACCCAACCCGGTTCCACCTACTTCCCGGCTTCTGTCTTTATCAACTCTGTAAAAGCGTTCAAAAATTCTTTTCTGATTTTCCGGAGAAATTCCTATTCCGGTATCCCTGATAATAATTTTTCCCGTTTTCTCTTCTTCTTCAATAATAATTTCAACCTTACCCCGCTCTGTATACTTAATAGCGTTCTGAATCAGGTTAATAAATACCTGCTTTAATTTATTCCTGTCTCCAAAAAGCTGGAGTTTATCCTTAAAAGAATTAACAACAAGTTCAATACCTTTATGTTCAGCTTCATGTTTACATTCATTAATAATTGGATCTAAAAATTCTTTCATGTTAAAATAACGAAAACTCATCCTCATTTCCCCTGATTCAATCATTGAAATATCAATAAGATCATTCAGTAAATGATTAAGATTCTGAGTATGATGATTTGCTTTCTCAAGAAAAGATTTGTTTACTTTCGGATCGTTTAATGCACCATCAAGCAAAGTCTCAATAAAACCCTGGATTGCAAAAATAGGAGTTCTTAGTTCGTGTGAGACATTGCCAAGAAATTCAGTCCTTATACGTTCAAGTTTCTTCAGGTTTTCAATATCACTTTTAGTACGTAAAAACATTGCTTTTATCTCCTCCTGAATTCCAACAAGATTCTTGTTAAGATTTATTTCATCAGGTGAAGATATTTTATTTGTACGGATTGCATTTATTACATTTTTGATCGCTTCAAGTTCTTCATTCCTTTTTTGCCTTATAATAATCAGCACAACAAGCATTGCACAAATAACTATAAGTACCATTTGAAGGAATTGTGTTTTTGTTAACGGGAGAACAATACTTAAGATAAAAATGAGAATTGCAGTTAAGGCGAATAAGTCCCTTAAAAGATTTTTTGAAGATTTAATATTTTCAATATATCTATTCAAATCCTTTAAATTTATATCCGACGCCTTTAATAGTTTCAATCATATCTGGATACTTTTCACATTTCTCTCTTATTTTCCTAACGTGCACATCGATTGTTCTTTCTACAACAAAAATATCTGTACCCCAAACTTCTCTAAGAATTGTTTCCCTGCTAAAAACTTTACCCGGCCGATGAGCAAGATAATCCAATATCTCAAATTCTTTCCTGGGAAGAAAAAGTTCTTCACCATCAAGTGAAACCGAATATTTATCCCGGTTAATTACAAGCGGACCAATTATGAGTTTATCATCAGGTTTATTATCGTGATTCAGATTTTCATTTTTTCTAAGATTTGCTTTTACTCTTGCTATTAATTTTTTGGGCGAGATTGGTTTACGAATGAAATCATCTGCGCCGGTTTCCAATCCCTTAATCTCATCAACCTCACTTGATTTTGCAGTAAGAAAAATTACCGGCAGGTTCTCAAATCCCTTTTTCCTCCTGATCTCATTACAAACTTCATAGCCATCCATTTTAGGCATCATAATATCAAGAATTACCAAATCAGGTTTAAGTGAAATTTTCTTCAGAGCTTCCTCACCATTATTGGCAGTTATAACTTCAAAACCTTCCTGTTCAAGATTATACTGAAGAAATTCGATAATATCTTTTTCATCATCAACGAGTAAAATTTTCGTACTCATAATAATCTCACAATTTGATTTCGTTTTTCGTTTCAGTTGACTTGTAAATATTTTCAATTACAGACATTCTATAAACTGCCTCTGCACTCGTAGAAACAAAGGCGTAATCACCACGGACTGCACTGATAAAATATCTGAGTTCATTCTCGTAAGATTTTGCAAAGAGATGTTTTTCATCCCTGCTGCCTGCAGGAGATAAATCAATAAACTGATCATTTATTCTTTTAAATGCTTTTAAAGGATTTAATTGCGCATATCCTTTTGAACCATATAAACTAAGCACCATATTTTCTTTAAATGGTTTCGGTAGCCAGCTAACCTCAAGACCAATAACAGAATTATCTTTACACCTTATGAAAGCAACTGCCGTATCTTCAACTTCTTTGGTTGATTTAAAATAAAGCTGGGAGGATACCGAGTAAACTTCACGATAATCAAACAGCCATAGTGCAAGGTCTAAAAGAACAATTCCAAGATCCAAAATAACTCCACCACCCGATTCAGCTTTTTTCAACATCCATTTTTCGCGGCTGCTCTGTTCCCTTGCCCATGCAGTTTTAAGGAAATACAAATCACCTAACTCACCTGTTTTAATCAGGCTTTTCAATAGCATTGCATCTGGTCTGAATCTATGGTTCATTCCTACCATTACATTTCGCTTGTTCTTTTTAGCTTCCTCATCTATTGCCACTGCCTCATCATATTTTCTTGCTATTGGCTTTTCAACAAAGATGTGTTTTTCTGCGCGCAGGCAATCAATTGCAACCTGTTTATGGTTAATAGTGGGAGTAGTAATTACAACCGCATCAATATCAACAGTCGAAAGCATTGACTTGTAATCCTGGAACCTGTTTTTAATATTAAACTTGTCAGCTACAACATCTAACCTGTTTTTATTTATTTCTGCCACAGCGGCAATTTCAACATCTTTGAACTTGTTTAGCAATGGCAGGTGAACAAGCTGAGCTATACCACCAAGACCAATCAAACCAACTTTTAATTTAGGCATTTCAGATTACCTTATTTTTTATAATTTCACTTTTCATGAAATCATTTATCTTTTCAGTAATTCCTTCAGGATCAATTTTAAGAGAAGCGTGCAGCTCTTTCTGTGTTCCATGTTCAATAAATATATCAGGTATACCAATTCTCAGAACTTCATTTTTGTAGTTCTTTTCATTATAGTATTCCAAAATACTGCTTCCCATACCACCTACAATAGTATTTTCTTCAATCGTAATAATTTTATTAAACCGCTTTGCAATATCATCAAGCATTTCACTATCCAATGGTTTAATAAAACGGAGATTAATTATTTCTGCATTTATTCCAACTGACTGCAGATTCGTACCGGCTTTAAGAGCATAATCTACCATAGAGCCAACTGCAATTAATGCAACATCTTCACCGTCTTTAAGCTTTTCAGATTTCCCGATTTCAATTTTAGTAAACTGTTCATTTATCTTAACTCCAAGTGCATTGCCACGCGGGTACCTTAGCGCTATTGGTCCATCTTTATATTCTACAGCAGTAAATAACATGTTTCTAAGTTCAGCTTCATCTTTTGGAGCCATAATTACCATATTTGGAATTAACCTGAGATATGTTAAATCAAATGTTCCGTGATGAGTTGGGCCGTCTGCCCCAACAAGTCCTGCTCTATCTAAAACAAAAACAACATGTAATTTCTGTAATGCAACATCATGAACAATCTGGTCAAATGCACGCTGGAGAAAAGTAGAATATATTGCACAGACAGGTATAATCCCCTGTGTAGCAAGCCCGGCAGCAAACGTTACTGCATGTTCTTCTGCAATTCCAACATCAAAATAATTTTTAGGAAATTTTGATTGCAGAATGTCTAACCCCGTTCCATCTGGCATAGCAGCTGTAATTCCAACAACCTGTGGTTTGGATTGCACAATTTGTGCAAGCGCTTCACCAAATATTTTAGTGTAAGAAACAGGAGTACCTGCTTTTTTAAAAAACTCACCGGTTACTTTATCAAAAGGAGTCGCAGCATGCAAATGCTGTTTGTGCTCTTCTGCAGGTTTATAACCTTTACCTTTGTGCGTTAAAGTATGAATTAAGATTGGTCCCTTCAAACCCTTTACATGCTCAAACAATTTTATTAACTGCACAATGTTATGACCGTTAACCGGTCCAAAGTACCTGAAGCCTAAAGCTTCGAACAACATACCGGGAGTAATAACAGCTTTAATTCCACCTTCAATACGTGAAGTTATTCTTCTGATCCTGTCTCCCCAATGATCCATCTTACCTGTTAAATCCCACACTTTACTCTTGAACTTATTATAATCGGGATGCGAAATCATTTCCGTGAAGTAATTTGAAAACTGCCAGACATTCTGATCAATAGACATATTATTATCGTTGAAGATAACAATCAAATCAGATTTACGAACACCCGCATTGTTCATTGCTTCGTAAGCCATACCACCGGTTAATGCACCGTCTCCAATTATAGCAATAACTTTCTTTTCGGAGTTTGTTAATGATTTTGCCTCAGCCATACCAAGTGCGGCAGAAATAGAAGTGGATGCGTGCCCTGCTCCGAACGCATCATATTCACTTTCATTCCTCTTAAGAAACCCGCTGATACCACCAAACTGGCGGATTGTAGTCATCTGATCTCTTCGCCCTGTTAATATTTTATGCGGATAAGCCTGATGACCGGTATCCCAAACAATTAAATCTGCCGGAGTATTAAATACTTTGTGCAAAGCAACGGTCAATTCTACCGTACCTAATCCTCCGCCAAAGTGTCCGCCAATTTCGGAAACCACATCAATCAGATATTCACGGATTTCATTGCATAAAGTTTTAAGCTGACCAACTTCAAAATTCTTTATATCAGCCGGGGAATTTATTTTGAAAAGCAATTCAAATTTATTATGATCAATCATTTAGACTTATATCCTGTACAATTCTTTTTAGTTGATAATGCTCTATTCACTGAAAGATAATTCTTCAAGTGAATTTGTCTCAAGATTTTTTTTCAAGGTTGTAATTTTTAATTCCGCTTCCTTCAATTTTGTATAGCATACTTTGGAAAGTTCGATTCCCTCTTCATAAAGCTTAATAGATTCATCTAATCCTAATTCCTCATCGTCTAGCAGAGAAGATATTTCTTCAAGACGATTTAATGAATCCTCAAATGATTTATTGGATTTCTTCATTAAGTTTTCCTCACCTCAATTTCATTATCATAGAATTTAATTTTCGCGGTTTCAGAGTTTGTAAAAGTAGCAGCTCTCGGTATAATTTCATTGTGCTGAAGGATCAATGCAAAACCTTTTTTAAGTATTCGGTTTACATCGGCACCTTCTAATTTAACTTCTGCAAGCGCAAGACGGTTTTTTATTCTGATTATCCTCTGATCAATCTTTTGCCTGAACTTATAAATAAGATTATCTAATTGCTGAGCTTTTATCTTTAGTTTATCCTGCGGTGCTCTGAAGCCATACGAACTAATGACATTCAATATTTTATTTTTTTTTGCTTCTAAAATATATGAAATATTCAGACCGGAATTAAGGGGAAATTCTTTAAGGAATGAAAGAATTTGCTCCGCATCAGGAGTGGCAATTTCCATTGCGGCAGACGGAGTTGCAGCCCTGACGTCTGCAACAAAGTCTGAAATTGTAAAATCAATTTCATGACCAACAGCGGAAATAATCGGGATTTTAGATTTAAAGATCTCCCTTGCGACAATTTCTTCATTAAATGCCCAAAGATCTTCAAGCGATCCGCCGCCTCTTCCGATAACAATTAAATCAATATCACCTTTCTGGTTCAATAGTTTTATTGCATCAACTATTGATTGGGCAGCGCCTTCACCCTGTACTTTTGCAGGTGCAATTACAATCTGAACCAACGGGTATCTTCTTCTTGTAACACTTATAATATCTCTGAATGCCGCGCCGTCAATTGCAGTAACAACACCAATTTTATCAGGAAACTCAGGAAGTTCTTTTTTATGTTCCTCATCAAATAAGCCCTCAGCCTGAAGTTTCCTTTTCAATTTCTCAAATGCTGCCTGCAATTCGCCTTCACCGGCAGGTTTCATTGAGCGAACTTCAATCTGATAATTCCCGCGTGGTGGATAAACAGTAATTCTCCCCTTAATTATTACTTTCATTCCGTCTGACGGAGTAAAGAAGACATAACTATTCAATCCGCGCCACATTGTACAACTGATCAGTGCGGTTGCATCTTTCAGGTTAAAATACCAATGACCGGAAACATGCGCTTTAAAATTAGATAATTCTCCTTCAACCGTAATATCACTGAATTCTTCTTCAAGATGTATCTTAATTAATTTTGTAAGCTCACTAACAGAGTAAATTTCATTACCACTATCAAAAAGAGTCGATTCGTTTTTACTTATCATTATTAAGCCGTATTAAAATTTTACCTGGAAACCAATTGTAGGAAGTATGGGAAACATACCGGTTGCTTTTCTACCAATTGTCATATCTGATGTAACAAAATAATCATAATTAATTACATTTGTTCGGTTGTACACATTTATGATATCAAGATAAAAATTCCAGTCATATCCCCAGAAAGAAGTCCTGGCTGTCATTCTTAAATCAAGACGATGATAATCCGGCTTCTTTGCTTTCATATAATTTTCTCTTCTTCCAAAATCAATATTATATAAAACCACTGGGCCTGTCGACGGGTCAATATAATTTCTTACGGTTGCAACCTCCGGTGTTTCCGGTTTACCATCGCCATCCTGATCTGTTAAAATTACTCTTGGTTTAATTCCTGTTGGTAATGTATACGGAAATCCGGAGCCGAATTGAAATCTTAACCCAACGTTAAACCAGTCATTCACCTGGTAATCCAACACAACATTTACAGTATGCCTCTGGTCGAACCTGAACGGATAAGTATAACCGTCTTCATATCTGTTAGCCCAGGCAAGCGTGTAAGACAACCAGCCGTTAAGAGTATTTTCTCCTATAATATTTTTTTTCTCAAGCATAAATTCAAGTCCGTATGCCTCGCCATCAGAATTGTTAACCGGAATATCGGTAAGTGAATCTGAAAAGACTGGAACAGGTCTTGTCCATCCGTCCTTAAATTTTGGATTTGCACCGGGTACAGGTTCAGAGTAGTAATCAATTCCCTGAACATTTTTCTGGACTATGAGATTACTGAATTTTTTATAGTACGTCTCAAATTTGAATCTCCATTCTTCAGTCAGCCATCTTTCCAGACTTAGAACATAATGTGTTGCTTTTTCCGCTTCAAGATTTTTTGTGTACTTATCACTTAAATCAAGCAGCCGTTGAGAGTCACGCATTTTTTCATATCCCGGTGATTGAAAAAATATTCCCCACACAAATCTTAATGTTGTGGTATTATCGAATGCGTATGAAAAAGATATTCTTGGGGCAAGGGAAAGCTTATCCAATAAATTATAGTAGTCTGCTCTTATTCCAGGATTAAGATAGAAGTTTTCGCTTACCTTAAAATTATTCTGAAGGTAAAACCTGTAGCGGTTATAAATCTTCACGTCTGCAAGGTTATCAAGTACAGCCCTGAAAAAAGGGGCTGAGGCAATGATAGCTTTGAATTCAGGAGAGAGATCGAATTCAAAATCAACTTTGGTTTTTATAAAATCTACACCGGCACCGGCTTCAAATTCATTTTCTCCCCAGTTATAAAGCAGCTTTTCATCAACAGAATATTTCCAGTAATAATAGTTTGAAGTAAATCCGAATCCAAGCAGGTAAGGTGAAAGAGTGTCCGGTAGCGCATCTTTAAATGCATCTCTGTTAAGCGATGGATCTAAGGTTTCAGATTCCAGGGCTGCATCACCACCGTTCCTGTACCATGAAAGAATTAATTTGTTCAAGAATTTACTTGATGGAGCATAATGCCATGCCAATGAAGCAAGGTCATTCTTAGTAATATCTTTTACTGCAACGCTATCGGGAGTAACTCTTTCCTTACCGGTTACGATATGAACACCATCGCGGGATAATATTCCGTTTAATAAAAACCTGTGTCCGCTGAAAGGTCCAAAGACAAGTTTGGTTTGAATGTCGTAGAAATTCGGGAATGCAGTATTTTCTTCAACTAATTTAGCTTTTTTAACGAACGGTTCAATAATCAAATCATAATAAGTTCTTCTTGAATTTATAAGCCAGCTTCCCTTAATATCAAAAGGGTTTTTTCCTTCCAACACAATATTTGCCGCAACAATACTTGCATTTAAATTTCCGGAAAAGGATGAATTTTTTACTCCTTCCCTGTTCCTGATATCAAGTACGGCAGAAAGCCTGTCCCCGTAGCGTGCAGGGAAACCACCCGTAATCAAACTAACATCTGCAACAGCATCCGGGTTGAACATACTTATAACACCATAAAGCCGGTATGGATTGAAGACCTCCACATCATCCATTATCATTAAATTCTGATCCGGTCCACTTCCGCGAATTACAAGCTGAGAAGAAAAGTCATTCATAGCAAGAACACCTGGCAAGGATTGAAGCGTTCTTAAAATATCCTGAACTGCGCCGGGTAAAATTCTTGCACTTTCCGGTTTAAGATTTATAACGCTTGTTCTTGTATCGCTTTGTTTCTGAATTTTATTCCCTACTATCTCAACTTCATCAATCTCAATTGATGTTTCTTTTAATGTAACATTCAGAATTGTAGTTTTTCCTTGGGAAATAAAAGCATCTAAAGTATCAGTCCGGTAACCGATTGCGGAAAACCTGATTTTATATTTTCCCGCTGGAAGTTTCCCAATTGCATAATTTCCATTATTATCTGTTACAGCTCCTGATTCGGAATTGATTACCTGAACATTTGCACCAACAACCGGAGAATAATCATCCTTTACATTACCTCTAATGCTTATTTCCTGTGGTACTGCAATTGCAGAAAACAGCACCAGCAGAAGCAATATGTAAATCAATCTGTTCAAATATTAATTTGGTTGTTAATTCTTTCAGGATATAATCAATACAAAGATTATAAATTTTGTTGAATTTAGGAAGGTAATTTTATTTGGAAAATTTATGACTAAATTTACAGCACTGTTCTAATCACTATTACCTGAACCACAGAAATTTTTCGAAATTGAACTCAATTTCTTTGTAAAGATTTAGTATAAATTAAGTGAAAAGAAACTTGAGTATAAACCTACTGTAATTTCATGAAATTCAGTCCCTTTTTCACCTGGTTTAAAATTTAACCTGTATTTTGAATAGAGAGTAAACACATCATAAAATTTCACCCAGCCGATGGAAACTTCGGGACTAATTCCATTAAAGCCTTTGAAATTAGAAAACCAGTTTGCACCTATGGTTACATATTCAAATACCGGCAGTTCAAAAAGTTGTTTATAGCCTAACCTAAAATAATTTCTTGTCGGCGCTTCAAAAATGTAAGAGTACTCAGCCGTAAAATACCCGAACGGATAACGCGAATTCAACTTCTGAAATGAAAATAACGGAATTTCCTTTGTAAGACTGAAATATTGCTTTTCTTTAGTTATTACTAATGTTGGCGATGGAAATCCGAAGATTACTCCACCGAGACAACACATAAAAAGGTAATTTGTTTTTTCTTCTATTTTATTTTCCTGTTCACCGGGTAGAACAACTTCAAACTTTTCGCTAAAGTTCTGGTTACCTAATGAATCTTTAACAAGTATTACAAAAGGAACGGTTGTGGAATCCAATTTTAATTTAGAAATATCAATCTCAGCTTTATGATCTTCAGAAAAATTCTCTTCGATTTTAAAATCATAATTATCATTTAGAATTATTTTAGTTTTAGCAGGTGCACTTGTTACAAATGATAAGATAAATTTATAAGGTGGTTCAGGAGTAATATAAGAATCAATTAAAAAAACCTCGATTGAATCCTGACTGATATCATCCTGTCCATAAACAGGCAGAGTAAATTGAAAAATAAAAATTACTGCGAACCAAAATGACTTCTTCATATAAACCAGAATAATTTAATTATTAATTTCAATTTAGCATGATTTAATATAAGAAGGCAATGGTTGCACATCAAAATTTACATATGAAATAACACAGTATTTCTTTTAGAAGCTTCTTAAGAATATAAAATGTCATTCCCGTGTACTTGCCTGCTCAGGCTGTTGCATAATTTAATAATTACACATCCCGAGCGAAGTCGAGGGATGATTTTAATTTGTTTTCGTGGTTCGACTCCGCTCACCACGATAAAATTTGGTTTTCTGCAACACTCTGCTGCTGCAAGCAGGAATGGGAATCTATAGAAATTTTTATGGATTCCCACCTGCCTTGCAGCAGGCAGGCTTTCGTGAGAATGACATATGATATACGGATAGTTTTTCAGAGGTCCCTTTTAATTATTACCAGACATAAAAAGTTTTATTCGTGTAAAAATATTTTCATTTCCATCAATTGATTGAGTATTCAAACTCAAAATGGTATATTTTCAGCAATAAAACGGAGAGATGATTGAGAATTTTAGTAAGCAATGACGATGGAATTGATTCCATTGGAATTAGTATTCTTGCAAAACATTTAAAGGAAATTGGTGAGGTTACGGTTGTTGCGCCTCAGAGAGAACAAAGCGCAGCCGGTCACTCTATTACAATGCAGGTTCCATTGCGTGTTAATAAAGTATATAAAAATGATGAATTATTTGGATATGCTGTAACCGGTACACCGGCAGATTGCATTAAAATGGGTATCCGTAATATTATGGTTACTCCACCGGATATAGTTGTTTCAGGAATTAATAACGGCTCTAATGCTGCGATAAATATCATTTATTCAGGTACTGTTTCAGCAGCAAGGGAAGCTGCAATTATGGATGTTCCATCATTGGCATTTTCTGTTACAAATCATGCAGCCAGTCATTATGAATACGCTGCAAAACTTGCCTGCAGGCTTGTACCTTTGGTTCTGCAAAAGCATAAAGAAATTCCTGTTGGAACATTGCTTAATGTTAACGTACCTGATCTTCCCGAAGAAGAAATAAAAGGAATAAAACTTACCAAGCAGGGAAAATCCAAGTGGGATGATATTTACGAAGAAAGAACAGATCCTTATGGAAGAAAATACTATTGGCTTACCGGCAATCTTGTTGAAGTAGATGAAGAATTGGATAATGACCATGCCGCTATTAAAAATAATTTTGTGTCTATTACTCCAATTCATTTTGATCTGACTGATTACCCAACCTTTGAGAGAATGAGGAAATGGGAAATTGAGCATTTGCTGAATAATAAAGAATCTAAATAAAAGGTTTAAATAAGCGGAGAACAGCATGAAAAGAAAATCTGTTATTTACCAGATCGATGCTTTCACGGAAATTCCATTTAAAGGTAATCCGGCAGGAGTTACATTTGCGTCAAATCTTACAGATGAAGAGATGCAGTTAATTGCAAGAGAAATGAACCTGTCTGAAACGGCATTTATCGGTACTTCTGAAAATGCTGACTATAAGCTAAGATGGTTTACTCCAACACATGAAGTTCCGCTTTGCGGGCACGCTACAATCGCATCATTACATTTTCTTAACGAACTTGATAAAATTCAGAAGAGGAACAAAATTACATTTGAGACTTTGTCCGGTGTACTTACCTGCCCGGTAACATCTGATGAATATTCTATGCAGATACCAATTTTATCTATGGAAGAATTTGACGGATGCAACGAGGAGATAATTGAATCACTTGGTTTGGAAAGAACCGCAGTTGATGATAAAATCCCGTTCATTCTTTTAGAAAATGATTACTTATATATTTACGCTGATACATTAAAAGCTTTAAAAGAAACCGCTCCGAATTTTAGTCTCGTAAAAATATTGGGTGAAAAGTACGGATTCAAAGCAATATGCCTTTTTACTCTTGAAACATTTGATAAAGAAAGTTTTGCTCACTCAAGATTTTTTACTCCTTATTACGGAATTGATGAAGACCCAGTAACCGGTTCTGCAAATGGTCCTTTGATGCTCGTCCTTGAAAAATTGAATTTTATTAAAGAACCGCATAAAACTGTTTCCAAAATATTTGAGCAGGGCGATATTATAAACAGGCGTGGCAGAATTAAGGTAACGCATTATCCTGAGACGAATGAATTATACATCGGTGGCAAAGCGGTAACAATTATTAAAGGAGAGCTTTTTCTCTGATGTTTAATATCGATTCAATCAGTATAAATCTTTCACCTTATTTTTTTATCGCTCTGATTCCGGTTGTTGCATACACTGTTTATGTTTACCGGTACACTATTCCGCAGGTCAATAAAACATTCAGGATATTTCTTACTGCGTTGAGAGCAATAGCATTGTTGCTGGTATTGTTCTTTTTGTTTGAACCGGTTGTAGGTATTTCAAGGAAGTTAGTTAATGAACCCGTAAACCTGATTTTCGTTGATGATTCGAAATCAGTTACGATTGATGATAAGACAAACCGTAAGGAGAATCTTCTTCATTTTATTAATGATGCTTCATCTTCTGCGATATCCGGCAAAACCGAGTTTTATAAATTCGGGAATAAAACAAATCGTATTTCTGCCGATAGTGTTAAAATGCTTCCCTTTTCAGAACCAGTGACCAATTTTTCCAACCTGTTCAGTTCAATTAAAAATTATGAGAAAAACATTTCATCAATCATAATTGTGAGTGATGGCGTTATTACCGATGGAGTAAACCCGGTTTATCAGGCTCAGAAAATCGGCGTACCGATATTTACTGTTGCCCTTGGAGATTCAACAAGAAAAAATAATCTTGAGATTAAAAAAGTCCTGATGAATGAATACATCTATGCCGAAACTCCTACTGGTATTAATCTTACTATTGGAAATTACGGTTATAAAAATCAAGCTGTAGCATTAAGTTTTTATGAAGATAACAAGCTGGTTGAAAAGCAAAATATTTCTTTAACCGGTGAGGAGACAAGTTCGTTCAACTTAGAGTATCTGCCAAAAAATCCTGGTGAAAAGAAACTTACTTTCCAGTTAAGCGAGCTGAAAGGTGAATCTTCTGTGGCAGATAATAAGAAGGTTGTTTATGTGAATATACTTAACAATAAAATAAGAGCCTTGGTCATTGCAGGAAGCCCATCTGCAGATTTATCTTTTATAAAGCAAACATTGGCTGCCGACGAAAACTTAAAGTTATCTTCAATAACTCAAATAGCACAGGACAGATTTCTTGAGAATGTTGACAGGAACAGGTTAATAGACAGCGCCGATGTTCTTTTTCTTGTCGGCTTTCCTTCTGCACAAACAAGCAGTGCACTTCTGAATAAAGTTCTTGATGCAATCAAAGAAAAGAATAAACCAAACTTTATTGTGCTTGCAAGCGGAATTGACTACTCCAAATTATTGGTGCTTCAGCCTGAGCTACCTTTTTTCATTAAAGCTTTTTCAAACGGAACATCCGAGGTTCAACCGACTGTTACAAGCGAGCAAATGGATAATCCCCTTCTTAAAAGTAATGCTGATGACGCTTTAACTACATGGAATAATCTGCCGCCGGTAATTAAGGATAATCATGATTTAGCAGCTAAACCTGAAAGCGAAATTTTAGTAAGAATGAAAATAAATAATATACCTTTGAACTCACCTCTGATTGTTTCAAGAAAACTTGGAAGTAAAAAATCAATTGCTGTTCTTGCCAAAGATATATGGAAATGGAAACTTCAGACTGCCGAAAAAAAATTAAACGTATTCGACAGCTTCATTCTTAACAGCCTGAAGTGGATGAATACAAAGGAAGATCAGAGAGTTGTATCAATTAAACCTGTAAAGAAAATCTTTTCATTGGGTGAACAAATTGAGTTTTCAGCAGAAGTGTATAATGAAACTTTTAATCCTGTTGATGATGCTGAATTAAATGTTGATGTAAAGCTTGGTAATGATAATTTTACGGTTGAGATGAATTCTGTTGGTAATGGAATTTACGAAGGAACACTAAACGTAAACAAACCGGGTGATTACAATTTTTCCGGCGAAGCGAAAAGAAACGGAAGAGTTTTAGGCAGAGACGGCGGTAAATTTACTGTTGGCGAAGTTGACATTGAAATGGTTAATACAAGAATGGACAAAGAATTTCTTATGGGATTGTCAATTCAAACCGGAGGAAAATTTTTTACAGCAGATAATTATTCCGGACTTTTCGCATTGGTTAATGACCAAGCCAGGAAAAAATCAGATTATAAAATTATTAAGAGTGAATATAACCTATGGTCGAATGAATGGCTTTTAGCTTTGGCCGTTCTGTTATTTGGTTTGGAATGGTTCTTCAGAAAAAGAAGCGGGATGATTTAAGAATAAAATATTTTCTTACTTCTACAGTATAAGCACAAAGGTTGGGATCAAAAGTGAAAAAATTTTTTATATCTCTGATATTCTTTGGTGTTTCTATTAACGCTCAAGCGCTCAGAAATAATTTTCAATTTGCATTATCTGATTCTACTCATTCTTTATATTCATTTAAATCAATTAATTCAGATTACCTTAACAGCTATGAGAGGAATAGTCATTCTACATTAAATATTGCGGGTCAGGTTGTTGCAGGTTCCTCACTTGCGTTTTTATTTCCAATTCCGGTATTAATTGTAGCTTTCAATGCTTCATATGGACATAAAGTTGATGATGCTGTCAATATGGGATTCCTATTTTTGTTGTACTCATCATATGTCTTTGGAGCGGCAGTTGGAGTTGATTGGATAGCAAGTATTGAGAATAAGAATAATTCATTATTGGAAACATTTGGTTACTCGGCAATTGGTAGCGGCGCAAGTTTATTATTACTTGGGATTCTATCAACACAATATCACCAGATTCCAACCAGTGGTATACTTACGGCACTCTTATGCCCGGTACTTAGTTCTGTTTTGTACACAACATTAATTTCGGATTGGCCTGTTCAAGAGAAGGTAAATCAAGAATATATTCAACCAAACCATATTCATAATTACAGAGATTTGGTTGAAGAATCGATGCAGGTAAAAATTAATATTTTCCAATTACGTTTTTAGTTTTCTGACAATTAACTGGTACTGTTTATACTCATATATTTTCTTTAAATGCAATGAAGAATTTAATAAGAAGTCTCTTTGATTTCTTTTTGCCAAGATTTTGTCCTGCCTGCAAAACCAAACTTGGAAATCTGGAAGAGGTAATATGCAATAACTGTTTCTCTTCAATTCAGTTAGCATCAAAAGAAAGGCTTCAGTTTGAATATGAGAAGAAGTTTGTGCAAGAGAATTTAATTTCAGGATTCTATTCCCACTTTGTATTTGAAAAAGATAAAGCGCTGCAGCATTTAATCCATTCTCTGAAATATGAAAAGCGATTTCAGAACGGATATTTTCTCGGTAAAACAATCGCTAACGGATTGATCCCTTTTTTTAATGAATGGAAGATTGATTTAATTATTCCCATCCCGTTGCATCCAATAAAAAAGGCAGTCAGAGGTTATAATCAGTCAACTTATATTGCAAAGGGCATATCAGCAATTACTTCTGTTCCCTACAATCAAAAACTATTGAAAAGAATTAGAAATACATCATCCCAAACTACAATGACATTAGTTGAGCGAAAGGAAAATATTAATAATGCATTTAAAGCTTCAAATGAAAAAGTAATAACGGGTAAAAATCTTCTTCTAATTGATGATGTAATAACAACCGGGGCAACAACATCAGAATGCGCAAAAGTTTTATTGGAAGCTGGGGCAAATAAAGTTTATGCAGCTTCGGTTGCAATTGCAGATTGATTCATTAATAATTTACTACCGGAAATTGAAGAACACTTTACAGTTGGGCCAAATATTACCAGGATTACCAGGATTTGTTATTACCAAGATTAAATACTCTGTGGCTCTCTGAGGTGCTTTGTGCTCTCTGTGTAATGAATTAAGGGAAGCCGGATGTTGGATACTGGATTCTGGATACAGGATACTGGATTTATAAAGAGAAGAGTTACTTTGCTTGTGATAATAATTAGTTAAGCAATATCGGTTGCTTCGATACGACCGGCAAATGCCAGACTACTCAGCAACCTTTCATTCTGCGGTTGTTGAGTACGTCCACTTTAACCGTACATAACGAAACAACATTGATTCAGAATATTATACTCTATGGCTCTCTGAGGTGCTTTGTGTTCTCTGTGTAACGACATTTGAGATAAGAACGGAGAGTGTAGAACGAAGAACGATATTTAAGGTTGGAGAATATCATACTTGATGCTGGATTGTGTTTCTCAAGTATCAAATCCAAAATTCTTACGTTGGATAAGCAGCATTTAATAAATAAAATTTTTCACTTGTAGAGTAACTATTGACGACCTTAGAATATTCTTAAACAATAAGTAGGGTTTCACTTAGAATTTAGGATTTTGGAAATTATGGTAAAGGTTCCTATACTGGGCACATAGTTAAGAGCTAATAAAGGAGCTAACAATTTGGGAATGCAACAAGCAAAAATAAGTTTTGATGAGAACCATATAAAAATCTTGAACAAGTATCGGGAATATGGTTTTAAAGATAAAAGTTCATTAGTTCGTTCTGCCATTGAGGAGTTTATTAAACTGGTAGAGAAACGGAAATTAATAGAATCAGCAGAACTCTATGCAGAGATTTATGAAGTAGATTCAGAATTGAGGGATTTAACCGATACGGCAATAGTGGGTTGACCTAAATGAAATCAATTAAAAGTGGGATGGTTATAGATATAGACTTAAATCCTGTTAAAGGTTCTGAAACCGGGAAGATAAGACCTTGCATTGTTGTCACAAATGATGTGTAAAATCAAAGGATTCCTGTTATCCAGGTAGTTCCAATAACGTCCTGGAATGATAAGAAGGCACAAATTCAAACAAACGTTTTAATAGAACCATCAAAAGAAAACGGATTAACAAAAAAATCCATAGCAGATTGCCTTCAGACAAGACCAATTGAATTTCAATATAGATTAGTAAAAATTCGCGGTCAGCTATCAGTTAACAAACTAGCTGAGATAGATAAAGCATTAAAATTAGTTTTTGATTTAATGTAAGCATATCCCCATTACTTACACTAATTAAAAATTATACTAACAGAAAGAAAAGAATTGTTCTGTATTTTTAACTTTCACTCAGAATAAATTTTTACTAAGGAATAGTTCATAGCAACTGAAAAGTAATAGTGTTTTAATTCTTTTAACTTTATAACCTTTAACCTTTTTACATCCTATCCGGCGCATCTACTCCAAGAATTTTTAATCCGTTTTTAATAATAAATTGAGTTGCAATACAAAGAGCGAGTCTCGCTTCAGCAAGATTCTTTTCTGAACCGATAATTCTGCACTGAGTATAGAAGCGATGGAACAAGGCTGCTAACTCTTCAAGGTAAGCAGTTATGCGATGTGTCTCAAAATTTTCAGCATCATACAA
>CAZIDB010000068.1:0-2882 GCA_964537965.1 uncultured Melioribacter sp.
CTGTAACCTTTAACAAAGAAATTAGTCTAAAAAATTAAATAAAGGAGTTATCCATGGCAGTTGAAGTAATTGGTGTTTTTATACCCATAATATTTATAGTTGTGACCGGATTGGTAATAGTAAGCGCTATTTATCTCCGTTCCAAGGAAAAGCAAATGCTGATTGATAAAGGATTTTCAGCAGATCAGATAAGAGAATTTTTTGCTGAGCGCGCGAAAGAAAAGAAAGATTCCTTTGTGCTGATGCAAATCGGAATTGTTGCAATATTCTTAGGATTAGGTATCGGTCTTGGAATGATGTTCGAAGATTGGACTTCCAAAGAGTACTGGACTGTTCTGTTTATCTTTACATTAACGGGTGCAGGATTTATTGTCGCAAACCTGGTTTCAAGAAAATATAAAGTAGAAAGCGAAAAGCAATAGATATAAAGAACAGGCTGACTAAGAAATAATTGTTAACAGCACACAGAAATCATATAACATTGATTCAACAGATTTCGCTGATCAATTACTTTTTAGTCAGCTTTCAAATTCAAATTAAACTTTTTCCAAAACTTCTTTTTCAGCCAACCATCTTTCGGCATCAATTGCAGCCTGGCAACCCATTCCTGCCGCAGTTACTGCCTGCCTGTAGTGTTTATCGCAAACATCTCCTGCTGCAAAAACGCCTTCAATATTTGTCCTGGTTGTTCCCGGTTTAACCTGAATATAACCAACTTCATCAGTATCAATTACTCCCTGAAAGACTTTAGTATTTGGTTGATGACCTATTGCTATAAAAACTCCTTCAACAGGAATTTCTTTTGTACTGCCGTCCACAAAATTTTCAAGAATTACACCTGTAACAGATTTCCTTCCGTTTTCATCCTTGCCTACAACTTCTTTAACAACACTGTTAAGTTCAAATTTTACTTTCGGATTATTTTTGACGCGGTCAACCATAATTTTTGATGCTCTGAATTCATCCCTTCTGTGAACAACTATAACTTCCGATGCAAGATTGCTTAAGTAGGAAGCTTCTTCCATTGCTGTATCTCCGCCGCCAACAACAACCACTCTCTGATTCCTGAAGAAAAAGCCATCACAGGTTGCACATGCAGAAACACCATAACCAAAATATTTTTGCATTGAAGGATTATCAAGTAATTTGGCTGATGCTCCGGTAGCTATAATAACCGCATCGGCAGTATATTCTTCATCGTAAGATTTTATTTTAAAAGGACGATTCGAAAAATCAACTTCTGTAACTTCTTTGAAATAAGCTTTTGCACCAAATCTTGTAGCCTGCTTACGCATAATCTCCATTAGCTGCGGACCCATAATTCCATCTTCAAATCCGGGATAGTTTTCAACTTCAGTAGTAATTGTTAACTGTCCACCCGGCTGCAAACCTTCAAACACAACAGGATTAAGATTTGCTCTTGCATTATACAGAGCGGCTGTTAAGCCCGCCGGACCGGAACCAATAATCAATATTTTAAAGTGATTGTTTTCCATTAATTCCTCATTAAGAATAAATTTTTTTATTTATTTTGATGATAAAATTACGAAAAAGATTCAGTTAGTTCAGCAGAGATATAATTTCAGCACTCAAATTGTTTCAGGTGATGATCTAAATGAATATAAATTAATCGTCCCCATTGGTCAAAATTCATTTTACCAAATGCAGGATGGACAGGCAGACTTTCTGTTGCTGGTTTTGCAACAAACTTATTTATTTTTTCTACAAGAATTTCTCTGTCACCATTAATATTTGTAACCGGTGTTCCGCCTTCTCCCTGCTTTAATTCTTTAAATGTTTCAACTTTTCCTTTGGGTACAGGCATTCCCCACAGAACCAAGGTTCTAAGAACTGCACTTTTAATTGCATTACTGTTAAAGCCGGATTTTTTTTCTCCAAGTGCAAGACGAATCTGATCCGCAGAATGACAAAGCATTTCATTCGGATTCATTTTTCCCCACAACCTTGTACTGTCCATCGCAACTTTATTAATCCTTGCAAGGATTTGTTGCCTGTCTTTTTCATTAAGAATGTTTTTCATCTTTACTCTCCGGAATATTTATTGTTCTAAAAAGAAATTCCGCATTTCGTTTTAATCCTTTCAGTTTGGCTCTGCTTACAGGACTGTCAAAAAATCTTTCATCAAATTCATCCTGGCTCATATTCAGCACTTCTTCCAAATTGATTTCTACATTTCCTTTCCTTGGTTGAAAATCCTGGTTAGTTGCTTCTGTTGCAAATTTTTTATTCCACGGACAAACATCCTGGCAAATATCGCAGCCGAACATCCAACCGTTAAATTTTCCATCAAACTCAGCCGGAATTTCTCCTTTGTTCTCAATAGTTAAATATGATATGCACTTGTTTGAGTCGACAACATAATTTTCCACGATCGCATTTGTAGGGCAGGCATCAATACATTTTGTACAGTTGCCGCAGAAGTTTTGTATAGGTTCATTGTAATCGAAATCATAATTTGTAATCAGAGTAGCAAGAAAAATCCAGCTTCCAAGTTGCCTGTTTATAATATTTGAATGCTTACCCATCCAACCGATTCCTGAACGAACAGCCCAGGCTTTGTCCATAACGGGACCGGTATCAACAAATGATTTTGCTTCAAAGGTTACATCAAGCTTCTTAAGTGAACCGATAAGTTCATCAAGCTTTTCCCAGATTATAAGATGATAATCTTTTCCCCATGCATACCTGGAAATTTTTCCAGATGAGATATTTCCCGGATGCTGAACATCAGTATAGTAATTCATTCCAAGTGAAATAATACTTTTTGCTTCCGGAAAAATTTGTCTAACATCTCTCCGTTTTTCAAGATTTCTTTCCATGTATTTCATACCGGAGTTATAATTCTGCCACAACCAGTTTTC
>CAZIDB010000068.1:2982-14020 GCA_964537965.1 uncultured Melioribacter sp.
TTTACAGACCTTAACGAAGTCTTCCGTTTCATTATTCATTTAATTTCTATTATCTCTTTAATTGAAAAACTTTTATCCGTTCGTTTAACTGTTGTACACTTAATTAAAGGATCGTGTTCAAATATTAGTTGCCAGTTTTCATCAGCAACTTTCGCAAGAATGGATTTCTTTTCTTCAAGAGTAACAAGCGGCTGAAGATCGTAACCCATTATATAAGGTAAATGAAGATGAGAGAAAAACGGAAGTAAGTCACCACAATACAATATTGTATTTGATAAATCCGAAATTTTTATCAACTGCTGACCGAAGGTATGACCATTAATATTTATCAATGATATATCATCGTCGAAATCCTCATCATCATTTAATAATTTAATAACACCTTCTTTAGCAAGAGGTTCAAAATTATCTTTTATGTAGCTGCCCCTGTCGCGTTCGGATGGAGACATTGCCCAGTCAAAATTCTTTTTCCTTATATAATAAGTTGCGTTGGTAAAGGTAGGAACAATTTTTCCATCAACAATTCTTGTTGATCCGCCTGCATGATCGAAATGAAGATGGGTTAAGATAACATCGGTTATTTGATCTGCCGTTATTCCGTTTTGTTTAAGTGATTCAACTATTCCGATTACATTTTGTTCAATGTTATAAATCGATCTTGATTTTTCATCCCATTTATTTCCAAGTCCGGTATCAACTAAAACTTTCTTATTATCTTTTTCAAGTAGAAGGCAGTTAGCAGACAGAGCAACTCTGTTTAACTCATCTGTGGGGTTAGTTTTTTGCCACAGTGGCTTTGGGATTATTCCGAACATCGCACCGCCATCCAATGCAAACTTTGCTGTTTGTAGAACTTTAATATTATACTTTCCAATTTTCAAAATGAATCCTTTTATTTCCTTAACAACCTTACTTAAATTATTGTTCAACAGCAGCAAAAATCAAATTCATCTTCAATTTAAAATAAAAAAACCGCAATTGTCTTTAAAAATAAATCAATTGCGGTTATAAAGAATCAATTAAAAATTATCTTCCTAATGAATCAAGATATTCTTTTTTCTTCAGAAGCGCATCTTTATCTTCAACGTGGTTTGGATCCGGAACACAGCAGTCAACCGGGCAAACAGCAGCGCATTGCGGTTCATCATGAAAACCAACGCATTCGGTACATTTATCCGGAACGATGTAGAAGTAATCGTTTGAGAAAAATCCGTTAGCCCCGGAAGGAGCAGCATCACCCTCACCATAAGATTTACCCACTAAACTCCATTGAGCACCGCCTTCATAAATGGCTGTATTGGGGCATTCCGGTTCGCAGGCTCCGCAATTAATACACTCGGAAGTTATCATTATAGCCATAATTAGTCTCCTCTATTTTTTAAAACCTGATTAAGAATTACTTTTAATAACAAAACAACAAGGCAATAACAGTTACAAAATTTGATAGAAATAGTAACAAAACCATCACAGAATTACAAGAGCACAAACAAATAAACTAAAGATTTACCAGCTACCGCTTGCGCCGCCACCACCGAATGAGCCGCCACCACCGCTAAATCCGCCAAAACCACCACTACTGCCTCCAAACCCACCCCAGCTACTACTACTTCTGCCGCCAAAACTTCCGGCACCGGGTAAAAAGATAAATCCGCCCGGCCCGCCTCTTCTGCCTCTTCCAATCCGTGAGATTATACTTATAATTATAAAAATAATTATGATTATAAATGAGCTGAATCCCTTAAACTTGCTCTTGCTTTTTTCTTTTGGCGGCGCTTTGTATTCTCCAACGGTAGCAGCTTTTATTGCATTTATGCCGGCTTTAATACCTTCAAAATACTCACCTTGTTTAAAGTAAGGACGAACTTCATTTCTTAAGATTGAGCCGCATAATGCATCGGGTAAAGCTCCTTCCAACCCATAACCAACTTCTATTCTTAACTTCCTGTCGTTTTTAGCAATTATAAAGAGAATTCCATTACTATTCTCTTTGGTTCCAATTTTGTTTTTCGTAGCAGTTTCATAGGCAAACATTTCAATAGGATAATCATTCAATGTCGGTATCATCAGCAGAACAACCTGGTTGGATGTGGAATCGGCAAACTGTTTCAGGTCATTGTTAAGATAATTTAATTCGCTTCCGTTAAGAGTATTGGAAAAATCGTTCGCCCAATTTTTTAAAGTAGGAATTTCTACCTGGGCAAAAGAATATGCTTGCCATAGGAATAAAACAAATAAGAATATTTTCTTCATCAAATTCAGAACTCAACTTTAGGAGCGTTCTCAGAACCCGGAGCGGCCTGAAAATACTGAACCTCCTTAAATCCTGCTATATTTGCAAAAATAAAAGCCGGGAATCTCTTGATCCTGGTGTTATAATCTTTGGCAACGTCATTATATTTTATGCGGGCAACATTAATCCTGTTTTCAGTTCCTTCAAGTTGTACCTGCAGGTTCTGAAACTGTTCATTCGCTTTCAGGTCAGGATACTTTTCCACAGTAACCATTAACCTTGATAAAGCGCCGCTTAACTCCCCTTGAACAGCCTGGAATTTCTGGAATGCCTGAGGATCATTAACCAATTCAGGCGTAGCTTTAATTTGGCCAACACTTGCCCTTGCTTCAGTTACTTTTGTCAGAACTTCTTTTTCAAAATTTGCGTAGCCTTTAACAGTATTTACCAAGTTAGGAATCAAATCTGCTCTTCGCTGGTATTGACTTTCAACATCACTCCAGGTTTTCGTTACATTTTCTCTTTGCGATACCAAACCATTGTATGTATTAACACTCCAGATTCCCACAATAATCAGAAACAGAACAATAACCCCAATAATTGAAAGAGTAATCAGTAATCCTTTTTTCATTAACTCCTCCGTCTACAATAAGGATATTTTAAATACTTAGAAATATTTCCCTCAAAGAAATGGACGGTTGAAATTAGCTAAATTTTATAAAATAAACCAACAAAAATTTTTAAAATTCATGGCTTAAGACCGGCATATTTATATTGCAGATAATCCAGAGCCCGGTTAGAAATTGCGATATTCTCCTGTTTTACAAACTTATTTACATTCTGAATATTCCCGCGGTGAAATCTTAAAAACAATCCGGTATAAACAAATCCGTCAAAAATTCTATCGGCATAAAAAGAATTAATACTCAAATATCCAAACAAACCACACCATGCAAGTGAAAGAATTCCTGAAAATTCATTCCCGGTATAAATCTGTCCGAAACCCGGGATTATTGCTGAAGCAAGGAAAAGCAAAGTACCGGAAAATTTCTGTCCGGCGACATCATTACAGAAGGATTTCAGTTCATGGTTTTTATTGATTTTCTCAAATTCACCGGCGGCAGATTCCCAATCATCGGCAAAAATATATGCCCATGCCCGCCAGTAAATCAAATCATTTTTTTTGTCAGTAAACCTGCTATCATCTTCCAGTTCTTTTATTAATTGAAACGCTTTTGGGATCGTTCTTCTTAAAATATTGCATCTTATTATCTCTGTCTGGGATTGATAAAATTCTTCCGGGTCGGTCGCATTCTTTTTTGCAAGAGAGAAATACTTAATTGCATCATCAAGAAAAGCTCCACCCTTATAGCTTTTACCAAGATACATATTACCGATAAAAGAATATTTGTTTTGTTCATCAAAAAAGAGAAGCCGTTTGAATTCTGTTATGGCGTTAAAAAAATCTCCGTTATCATACAGGCTGCAGGCGGATTTAAACTGGGCATCAAGATATTGCTGCGCAAAACTTATTCTTAAAAATATTAACGCGAATAAAAGATATTTAGTTACAGATGAAATCATATTCCGGAATAAAATAATTTTGTTTCTTAATAAATGAATCCAACTTTAAATGAAAATTAAATGATACTTCGGCATTGTATATCTGTGCTGCCGCTGCCGATCCATAAATATTACCGGCATAGAAATATGCAGCTAATCCGCCAAATAACCATCCACGGAATTTGTGTTTTGCCTGAAAATTATCATAGGATAAGTATGATAACAAACCTGTAACAAGCAAAGAGGTAAAGCCATCTGTGTATTGCGAGGAATAAATTTTACCGGCACCGGGAATTATAGCTGAAAGTACGGCTGCAACTGCTGGAGAACGGTACGGTAAGGATGTACCTTCATTATAAAATTGATTTATTATTTCTTTTGCTTCACCTGAAAAAAACGACAGGTATTTCTCTTTATCCAAAAGCCACCCGTCATTTTCTAAATCATTGCCGTACAATTTGCTGAAACGGAAAAGTCTTGTTGATGCAGTTATTAAATCCTTAGCTTCACCTGAACTTAAGCCATTATTAATTGAATCCAGGATTGCAAATTTCTTTTCCAGGAAATAATTTTTAGCTGTTTCATCTTCAGCAGATTGCAGTAACTTTTTATTCCACTTCGTATTTATAAAAATCTCGTTGGCACTCCGGTAATCTACCATACCAGAATAAGACAAACCAATTTTAAATTTAACCGTGTCATTATCAACCTTACTTAAATAACTTTTATATTCATCAATTGCACGGAGGTAATCTTTTTCACAGAAAAGATAATCTGCAAAGCGCAGAATATTTGAAGGAGATTTCAAGTGATTCAGATCGTCAATCACTGGTTGCGCAAAAGCAGGATTACCAAGAAGAATAATTGAAAGAGCGATAAATTTCTTAATATAGAATTTCAATTTAAACGCCGGATTATTCATCTGTTTTTTCTTTAAATGAATCGGGATTGATGTCCGCCGGCTCTAATTTATAATTTTCCGGCGGATCGAAAAACCGGGCTCTCTTTGTAACCGGATAATGATTCAACACTTTAAAAAAATTAAGATCGCGGGTAAACCTGTCTGCAAACATTAAAGAGCCCTGAATAAGATTAGTCTGCCTTACTGATTCAACAAAGAATGCCGAGCAGGTTGGTTCAAAAGGACAATTATCCCCATCAACATCTGAAATAAAAATTTTGTAAACATATCTTGCTGCAGAAATTAATACATCATTTAAATCCTTATTTGAACTTTGTAAATCATGGATTTCTTCAGTCTTAATTTGATAGGATAATTCTTTTGCCTGCCAGCGAACATAATCTTCCTGGCAAAGACAAGTTGCGGCAAGTAGTGCAATGAAAGCAAAAACAAATTTCATCTGAAATATATTTGTTTAATTTACACTAAAAGATAACAGCTTTTAACTATTTAGCAAAGCCCGTGCAATAACCAGCCGCTGAATTTCGGAAGTGCCTTCGTAGATTTCTGTTATCTTGGCATCACGTAAATATCTTTCTACAAGATATTCACGTACATAACCATACCCGCCATGAATCTGAATAGCTTCCAGTGCACATTGCACTGCAATCTTTGAGGCGTATAATTTTGCCATGGCAGCTTCTTTAAAATATTTTTCCCCTGCATCTTTAAATGAAGCGGCGCGAAAGGTTAATAGTTTTGCGGCATCAATCTTTACAGCCATATCAGCAAGTTTAAATTGAATTGCCTGCAAATTCGAAATTGCAGAACCAAAAGCATTCCTCTCCTTAGAGTAATTAATTGAAGCTTCAAGTGAAGTTTCTGCAATTCCTATTGCCTGCGCGGCAATCCCGATTCTTCCGCCGTTTAATGTTTCCATTGCAAAGTTAAATCCCTTTCCCTCTTCCCAGATCAGATTTTCAACAGGAATTTTTACATTAGTAAAACTCAATGAACAGGTATCTGAACTTCTGATACCAAGCTTATCTTCTTTTTTGCCATGTTCAAATCCGTCCCAGCCTTTTTCAACTAAGAAAGTGCTTATGCCTTTGCTCTCTTTAGATTTGTCTGTTGAAGCCATTACTAAAAAGTAATCTGCCGACTGACCATTTGTTATCCAGTTTTTGGTTCCGTTAAGAATATAACTATCGCCATCTTTAACAGCAGAGGTTTTTTGCTTTGTAGCGTCACTTCCCGCTTCCGGTTCAGATAAAGCAAACGCACCAAGCTTCTGACCGGATGCAAGCTGGGATAAATATTTCTTTTTTATGAAATCACTTCCATATTTTTCCAGGCCGAAACATACTAAAGAATTGTTAACTGACATGATAACACCAACACTTGCATCCACTTTTGAAATTTCAATTAATGCAAGAACATAACTTACAGTATCAAGTCCTGCTCCTTCATAATCAGGATGAACCATTATTCCCATAAATCCCAATTCACCAAGTTTCTTTACAATTTCTGCGGGAAACGTTCCGTTTATGTCGCGTTCAATTGATGAAGGTGCAATTTCCGCTTCGGCAAATTCCATTGCTGTCTGCCGGATTATTTTTTGTTCATTAGTGAATTCAAATTCCATTTTTACCCTCTCTTGTTATTTATAAGTTAATTGCTTGCAGGCGATATAGCAATATTTCTTTTCTCATCTGGGTTTATTATCACATCACTTAAAGAAGAATGAATCTTTTTAGTTGCTTCTCTTTTGTATATTTGGATATGGAAAACGAAAATAATAAAAAAATTCTGCTTAAAGGTTTAAGTCTTGATGAATTGAGAAACCTGATGATTGAATTTAAGCAGCCTAAGTACCGTGGTGATCAGCTTTTCAATTGGATGTACAATCGTCTCGTAACAAATTTTGATGAGATGATTAACTTCCCCAAAACTTTACGCGAGGAATTAAAAGATAAATGCGTAATTAATGCACTTAACTTAGTTGCTGTTCAGTATTCTAAGACTACAGGGACAAGAAAATTTCTTTATTCAACAGCAGACGAAAGAAAGATTGAATCGGTTATAATTCCGGATGAAGAACGCGCTACTTTGTGTATTTCTACGCAGGTGGGATGCCCGCTTGATTGTAAATTCTGTGCTACTGGATTGATGGGCTACAAAAGGAACCTTACCACAGGTGAAATTATTGACCAGTATTATCTTTCTTCGGGAAATTATGATGGCGGAGTAATAACAAATATCGTTTATATGGGTATGGGTGAACCATTGCTGAATTATGCCAACACTCTTAAGTCTCTTTCTATTTTTACTGATGAGTTAGCTAAACGTGTAAGCCGTACAAGAATTACAATCTCAACTGCAGGTATACCTCATAAAATTAAGGAACTTGCGGATTCACAAGTTAGAGTTAAACTTGCGCTTTCACTTCATTCTTGTTTTGAAGATGTTCGTTCAAGGATAATGCCCGTTAATAAAAAATATCCGCTTAAAGAAAATATTGATGCTCTTAAATATTACACTAAAAAGACAAAAACCAGGGCAACGTTTGAATACACAATGCTGAAGGATGTGAATGACAGGCAGGAAGATATTGACGGATTAGTTTCATTATGTAAAAAGATGCCATCGAAGATAAATATTATTCCATTCAATTCAATTGCGCATATGAGCCCGGATGGAATCAGCGCCAGTCTTGTACCAACATCGTACGATAAAATTTTAGCTTTTGCCGATGCGCTAAGGCAAAAAAATATTACAGTAATGGTAAGGGAAACACAGGGGACTGATATTGCCGCAGCATGCGGTCAGTTAGCAATTACAAAACAGAATAATTAACAACGGACTAATACTTCATAAATAAGAAAACTATGGCATGGCTTTATTTAATAATTGCAAGCATTTTTGAAATTACCTGGGCGGTAGGACTTAAATATACCGATGGTTTAACCAAACCTGTTCCTACCGTAATTACAATTATTGCAATGCTTCTCAGCTTCGTGTTTTTATCCCAGGCTGCCAAACAATTACCAATAGGAACTGCATATGCAATATGGACAGGTATAGGTGCAGCCGGAACAGCAATTTACGGTCTGCTCTATTTTAATGAATCGAGAGAGCTGATAAGGATAATTTCCATCTTCCTTATAATAATTGGTGTAATAGGATTAAAAATTTTTTCTTCACAACAGTAATCAACATGAAAAAACTTACCCACGATGAAATAGCAGCAAACCGAAGCACATTAGAAACAATCGGACAAGTAAAAAAACTTCCTGTTTATGTTTTGTTAGATAGCATACGAAGCAACTATAATGTCGGTTCAATATTCAGAACATCCGACGGTGTTATGATTGAAAAATTATTCCTTTGCGGTTTTACTCCTCATCCGCCTAAAAAAGAAATTCTTAAAACTGCCTTAGGCTCAACGGAAAGCGTTCAATGGGAATACGTTAAGAATGCTTCAGAAGTAATAAAAGATTTAAAAACTAAAGGAATAAAAATCTGCGCTCTTGAATTAACAAGTAAAAGTATTTCGTATTACAAAGTGGAAAATTCGGACCTCCCGATTTGTCTTCTTGTCGGGAATGAAATTACCGGTGTATCACAAAATCTTTTAAACCTATGTGATTTTTCGATTGAGATTCCGCAATACGGAATAAAGCAATCATTGAATGTTGCGGTTGCTTATGGAGTTGCTATCTTTGAACTAAGAAAGATTTTTGATCTGAAGAAATGATGGCAATTTATAAATGTTTGTTAGTGGTGGAATGAATAATTTTTTCCTGCTTTACTGTTCCAACTACGCTTAATACAATCTCCATTGTAATTGCTACTATAACTCCCCAGATGTTAAAGACCAGATCAAGGGGATCATATACATTTGTAAAAATACCAAAGAAGCCATCTGTTATTTCAAATGATTCAACTATAAAGATTGCACAAAGTGCAGTTATGAAATCATTTTGCCGCCAGTACTGGTTTGATGTTCCGATAATAAAATATACAGAGAACGAGACCCAGAAATTTCCCCAGTAGCTTAAAAAGAAATCAAGGAACGGACCTTTATAAAGTGTTTTAAATAAGAAAGCACATAATCCAATTCCGATAAAAATTAAATTATTGATTGGCATGTTCTTTTTCATACACAACTCCACTAATGAACTATTAACTTCTGTTGTTTTAGCAAGGAAGACATCACCTTAAATATCTGTGCAGTTATCGTGGTTTTGCATAGCTGCAAGAAATGGCACTATATTAATATACATCTGGAAATATGCTTTATCGGAAAAATGGACTAAAATATTTTTATAAGATGAATTTATTACAACTGGTTTCCGGCATTGGTAAAGAATTCTTCGCCGTTTTCTTTGGTATGAATAAACAGCAAACCTGCTCTTACCATTTTAACAAGTGTCCGGGAAGCCCTTCTGTCTGAAAGATTCGCAAGATGAGATAACTGTTTAACAGAAATTGTTTCATTATTTGCAAGATAATCAAAAACCATTTTTTCATTGGAACCAATTGAATACTTCTTAAGTTCAGTTGAACCGGAATTAGCTTTTAACAATCTTATAAGTTCTTTGCTTGCCAGGATACTTTTATCATTAACCCGTATGTAAACTTCGGCTTTATTTATATCAAGTTCTTTCTTATAATCCTGAAGCCTGTGTGGTTTGATTTTAGATTCCTTTACATTTACCACAACAATTTCTTTTT
This sequence comes from uncultured Melioribacter sp., assembly GCA_964537965.1. Lineage (GTDB taxonomy): Bacteria > Bacteroidota > Ignavibacteria > Ignavibacteriales > SURF-24 > SURF-24. The sequence goes on from CAZIDB010000068.1 coordinate 12,414, forward strand.
CATCAATATTTAAATAATCAAGAGAGTATTCGATTGGAGGTTCACAAAATTTTGTTGCTACAATTTTAATAAGTTCGGCTTCCCCTTTTTCACTTTGCACACCAATTATTTTTTTATCATCATTCACACCCATCAGCAGATAGCCACCTTTAGTGTTTGCGAATGCAATCATTTCCTTTGCGATTTTTTCTTCGGAAGAAAAATGAAGTTTAAACTCGCAGTAAAGATTTTCCCCCTCTTCAATTAATTTAAGAAGCTCTTTACGTTTCATTATTCGGATATTATAACATCTGCAGATCTGCCCCGGCTGCGCGAAGCTCTTCTGCCCACATAGCCTGAATTATCAGAAGGTTTATGACGCAACGGTGATGGAATAACAGCAGCCATCCTTGAGCATTCATTAAATGATAATTTAGACGGGTCTTTATCGAAATATATACCGGCAGCTTTATTAACTCCAAAAATTCCGTCACCCCACTCAACAGCGTTAAGATAATTTTCAAGTATAGCTTCTTTGCTTATTTCTTTTTCCATTCTAAGTGTAATAACAAATTCCTTTGCTTTTCTGAAAATGCTCCTGTTTGTATTAAGAAAAAGATTTTTAGCAAGCTGCATTGTAATTGTACTTCCGCCCCGCGCAACTTTTTTTCTTCTTTGATTAGTTCTTAAAGATTTCTCAAGTTCATACCAGTCAATTCCTTTATGGTTAAAAAACTTCCCGTCTTCCAACCCAATTATGCACTTTGGTAAAGCAGGATTAACATCAGCAAAACTGATCCAGGATTGCCGTGGATAAAAAAGCATATAGTTTTCGAGCGCTCTTTGTTCCATAAGCGCGGTAATACGGAATCTTCCCCATTCCAAAGTAGGAATCATAAATGAAGGCAGACTAAGGTAGAAAAGAAGAACAATATAAATTAACCAATATGATTTTTTTCTCTGCCGGTAATACGGCAGGAATTTTTCAAACAGGTTTCCAAATTCATTTTGCTTAAACTGAATCATTTTATTTTTGGATTTAGTGTATTTACCTTGGATGAGTCCGTTTTTATTCCTGTTTTGTTAACACCTGATGAATCAACAGGAACTTCAGGTTTATTAGCTTTTGTTGAATCAACAGGAACGTCCAGCTTGTTTATTTGAGTTGAATCATTTGGTATTACCTGCATTTTTATTTCTGTCGAATCAGTCGGCACCGCTACTTTTTTTATCTGGGTTGAATCAATTGGTACAACCAGATTGTTTATCTGAGTCGAATCAATTGGTAATACTGGCTTGCTTATTTCTGTTGAATCAATCGATTCCACTATATCTTTTATTTTAGTTGAATCAACCTGCACCGCTGGTTTCTTTATTTGTGTAGAATCAATTGTCACGACTGGTTTTTTAATTTTTTCCTTAGTAACCGGCGTTTCCTGTTTCTTTAATTTATTTGTATTAATCTGCGTTACTTTTTCCTTTGTTTTGTTCGAAGTAACTGGTGTTACCTGTTTCTTTGTCTTATCCGATGTAACCTGTGTTACCTGTTTCTTTGTTTTGTTCGATGTAACTGGTGTTACCTGTTTCTTTGTTTTATTCGATGTAACCTGTGTTACCTGTTTCTTTGT
>CAZIDB010000068.1:14120-20646 GCA_964537965.1 uncultured Melioribacter sp.
GTGTTACCTGTTTCTTTGTTTTATTCGATGTAACCTGTGTTACCTGTTTCTTTGTCTTGTTCGATGTAACTGGTGTTACCTGCTTCTTTGTTTTATTCGAAGTAACTGATGATACGTGCTTCTTTGTTTTGTTCGATGTAACCTGTGTTACCTGCTTCTTTGTTTTATCTGAATTATCAGGTGTTACTTCCTTCTTTATTTTAGTCGAATCAATTGTTATCAATGATTTTTTTTGCATGGTAGAATCAATTGGGACAACTGTCTTTTTCTGTTTAGAAGTATCAACTGGAAGGACCGGTTTAACTGATTTTGTAACATCAGCTTTTAAATCAGTTTTTAATGAATCAGCTCGATGATCTTTTACAGTATCAACCGGAATCGGAATATCCGGCATAAACTCATCCTGATGTGGAATAGCAGCCGAATCTTTAACAACAGAAGAATCGCCAATAGGCTTTCCGGAAAGTGAATCTATTTTAACACTTAACTGATTTGTTATCTTTTTGCTTGCAAGTGTATCCGCCTTTATAATAGAATCTCTTACAGCTTCAAGTCTTTTTTGTTCAGCTTTATAAGTTGATAACTTCGGCGAGATTTTATTTGCATAGACGCTGTTTGGAAATTTCTTTGTAATTGAATCGTACACCACCGCAGCAGAATCATACATCTTAAGATTATTTTCAAGTATCCAGCCTCTTGATAGCCATGCTTTGGGAGCAAAAACAGATTTAGGATATTTGTCGGCAACTTCAATAAACCCGTTGATAGCATCATCAAACTTTTCTTCTTTCATTTTATTTTCGGCTAACAGATACATTTCCTCGGCGGGATCAAAATCAAAATTGATTAATGGTTTATTAAGCTTACTTGCTGCAGCGTTTGCTATCTTTTCTGTTTTATAATCATTATAAACTATTTCGAAAAGACTATCTGCCTTACTGTTTTGATTTACGGTTGAATAAGTTGTTCCCAATGCAAAAAGCGCACGTGCAATATATTTTGATTTGGGATGCTTTTTTATTATTCCGCCGTAATAGTAAAAAGCAGAGTCTGTATTCTGCAACTCGGTCAAAAATAATCCACCAAGTTCGTATTCATTTTTTGCAAGTACGGAATGAAGTGAGTCGGAAGATATTGTAGGTTTCACCGGTTCCGGTATTGTTGGTTTTAATAATTCTACTTCCTGGATTCCACCTTCAGTATCTCCTCTCCTGTTACGGGATTCACTCTGAGATTTGTTTTTATCACCTGAAGTCTGTCTTCTGGTCCTATCACCGGTAGGGGGTTGTGTATTTTTATCTCCCGTTGGCGGTTGCATGTTATCAGCCAATTGTTGCTGAGGATTTCCTTCAGTTGGCGGCTGTTGAAGATTTCCGTCAGTTGGTGGTTGTTGAACATTTCCATCTGCAGGAGGCTGCTGCTTGTTTGCAACTTCTGTTTCAGGTTTTAATTCTTCTTCACCTAATTTTTCCTCTTCATTCAGTTTATTAATGCTATCAACTCTTGCTTTCTCAATAGCATAAGCAATAGAATCTTTTGCAAATAATTCAGGGTCATCAAGATAAGCAAGCTGTTTGTTAAACTGGTTAAGATCAGTTTTAATTTTTTTATACTGGGTAAATACGGTGCTTTTGCGCTTTACCTCGTCAACCATATCAACCGGTAATGATGCGGCAATTGCTCTTGAGTAATAAACATTTGCACTATCATAATTGCCGTAATACTTTTCCATAATTTCGCCAAGATAGTATTTCGCAAGTCCCGAACTTTGTGTTTGCCTGTAAACCGTATCAACAGAAGTGAGCTGGTCAAAGGCCTCTTCATATCTTTTCAATGCAATTTTAGTAATACCTATCTGAAGTTCGGTCTGGTCAAGGAATTCATTAAAGATTGATTCAGAATAAATATCTTCAAGAATCTCGAGCGATATTTCATTATTGCCGAGAACTCTTTGTGTTTTTCCAAATTCTAACCTTGCCTGGAACTCAGTATCAAAATCCGGTGAATAGTCAGCTACCGCTTCAAATGATTTTGATGCATTTTCCGGTTGATCAATTTTAAGGTAAAGTTTACCAAGCTCATACATAACAAGAGCATTCTTTTCATCATCACCGGAAACCTCAACTAATTTTTCAGCATTGGCAATCGCTTCAGGGTAGCTTTCAATTGATATAAAATAACTTACCTTTTCAGCATAAATATCTGTTAGTATTTCAGTTTCACCTTCGCTTTCAGCCATTTCTTTTATTTCATCAAAAAATTTATTCCCCTCATCAAATTTTCTTAACCTGAAATTTGTTTTTCCCATCCATAATTTTCCTTCAAGGGCAAGATCGCCATCAGGAAAAGTTGTAACAAGCTCATTGAATTTTCTTAATGCTTTAATGTAATCCTGCTGCAAATAGAATGATTTACCAATCATAAGCAAAGCATCATCAAAATAAGCAGATTCCCTGTAGAACTGTAGAATCTTGGAAAGCTTCTCAATTACTTTGTTCAGGTTCTCATTAACATTACCGGAAGGTTTGGTATCCGTAAGTGAAAACAATTCTTTCTTTTGCGTTTTAAGTTGTTCAACCACTTCATCAAATTTTACCGAGGCGTTATAATAAAGGTTGAAGTATGCGGTGAAGTCATTCCAATATGAACAACCGGAAAAGAACAGAACGAATAAAGTGATCCATAAAAAACGGATCTTTGCGATGGGGAAATAATTTTTTCTTTTCATGGCCAAAAATTAAAAATGAAAACTAATGATTAAAAGGTAAAATATTTTACAGTGCGTCCCTCCCGGATTCCTCCGTACGGATACGGATAACATCCTCTACTTTATAAATAAATATTTTTCCATCGCCAACCTGGCCTGTTTTTGCGGTTTTAAGAATTGCATCAATTGCTTTTTCTATTTTATTCTCGTCAAGAACAACTTCAATTTTTATTTTAGGTACAAATTCAATCTGGTATTCACTGCCGCGATATGTTTCCTTGTGTCCTTTCTGCCTGCCATAACCTCTTACTTCAGTTATTGTCATTCCACGTATTCCTTCTTCAAGTAAAGCTTCTTTCACTTCATCCAATTTGAAGGGACGTATAATGGCTTCTATTTTTCTCATTATAACCTCAATCCTTGATTATTGATTACGTCAATCTCGTTGTTGATTCCAACAGCAAATATTGAAAAAGGGGAAAACTATTCAAACATTAAAAGTGAAATGTTAAACAAATAATTTTGCTTTTCTAACTTCACGTTTTGCCTTTAACGTCTGACTTCCAGTTAATTACAAAACACTGCTCTTATTCTTTGCCGTGACAATTTTTATATTTCTTACCGCTGCCGCATGGACAAGGTTCATTTCTTCCAACTTTTTCTTCAACTTTTACCGGCTGCATTTTTTGTCCTGATCTTGTTGCTTCTTCGTTTTCTGCCGTACCGCGGGACATACCGAGATTATCAGAGCTATCTTTAATCTGCGTCATCCTGGAAGGTTGCCTTCTCCTTCGCTCCTGTACTTCACTTGGAGCAGCCGGCCAAAACTTGAAGCAGAACTGGAGAATATCATTTCGTATTAGTTTAACAAGGTTAACAAACATATTGTAAGCTTCACCTTTGTACTCAAGAAGAGGATCTTTCTGACCATAAGCTCTTAAACCAATACCTTCTTTAAGATCATCCATTTCTCTCAAGTGCTCTTTCCATTTATCATCAATAACGCTAAGAACAGCATACCGTTCAAGCCGCGCCATTAAATCGGAGGCTAACATTTCTTCTTTTCTTCTGTAGAATTCTTTAGCAGCCTGAATAATCTTTTCGGTTACTCCTTCTTTGCCAAGCGTGCTGAATGTATCCGGATCAATCTTGAAATCAACAAGATAATTCTGAAGCAGGTATTCTTTTATTGCTTCAATATTAGCATCATCATAATATTCTTCAACAAGTTCAGTAACGCTTTCATCAAGCATCTCATAAATTTCACCTTTAAGTCTTTCACCTTCAAGAGCGTGGCGTCTCCTGCTGTAAATAACTTCGCGCTGCTGGTTCATAACGTTATCGTATTCAAGCAATCTTTTACGGATTGCAAAGTTATTCTCTTCTACTTTTTTCTGTGCACGTTCAACAGATCTTGTAATTAAAGGATGCTGAATTACCTCACCCTCTTTAATTCCTATTTTTTCCATAACAGAAGATATTCTGTCACTGCCGAAGAGTCTCATTAAATCATCTTCAAGAGATAAGAAGAATTTGGTTGTACCGGGATCACCCTGACGACCGGAACGACCGCGTAACTGACGGTCAATTCTTCTTGATTCATGGCGTTCGGTTCCAAGTATAAATAAACCGCCCTTATCTACTATGCCCGAACCGAGTTTGATATCGGTTCCTCTACCGGCCATGTTAGTTGCGATAGTAACTGCTCCGGGCTGACCGGCAAAAGCAACAATTTCCGCTTCACGCTGATGCTGCTTTGCATTTAACACGTTATGAGGAACACCTTTACGTTTAAGCATTCTGCTTATTGTTTCGGATACCTCAACTGAAGTTGTACCAACGAGAACAGGTCTTCTTTCATTTCTTAATTCTTCAATTTTATCAATAACAGCATTTAACTTTTCTCTTTTAGTTCTGAATATTGCATCATCCTGATCATCTCTGATTACTTCTTTGTTTGTCGGAATAACAACAACCTCAAGTTTGTATATCTCGAAAAACTCCCCTTCTTCAGTTTCGGCGGTACCTGTCATACCCGCAAGTTTTTTATAAAGCCTGAAATAATTTTGAAGCGTAATAGTAGCAAGTGTTTGTGTATCTCTTTCAACCTTAACGTTTTCTTTTGCTTCAATTGCCTGATGCAAACCGTCAGAGTATCTTCTGCCCGGAAGAATACGGCCGGTAAACTCATCAACAATTGCAATTTTTCCGTCTTCAGTTACAACATACTCATCATCTTTTTCAAACAGTGAATATGCTTTAAGTAACTGGTGAATTGTATGAATCCTGTCGCTTCGCTCAGAATAAGTATGGTAAAGTTCGTCTTTCCTCTTAAGTTTTTCTTCGGCAGATAAAGACGGATCATTTTCAATATGGCTTACTTCAGTTCCCAGGTCAGGAAGTACAAAATATTGTTTACCTTCGCTGCTGCCGCGGGCTAATTCTTCTCTGCCTTTATCTGTTAAATCGATTGTGTTTGCTTTTTCATCAATTGCAAAATAAAGCTCATCATCAATCTCGTGCATTCTTCTGGCTTGTTCGCGGAGATATTCCAACTCTGTCAGCTGCATTAATCTTTTGTTGGAAGGTTCACTTAAAAGCTTCATAAGCTTTTTATTTTTTGGTGCACCTCTGTATGCTCTTAATAAATGGACACCTGCTATTGCTTCTTTATCCTTTTCACCTGAAGCTAAATAATCTTCAGCTTCCTGGGAAATTCTTGATATGAAATTGGATTGAAGACGTACAAGTTTTTCAACTCCGGGTTTCATATCATTAAACTTATGATCAGGATTATCAACCGGACCGGAAATGATAAGAGGGGTTCTTGCTTCGTCAATCAAAACAGAGTCAACTTCATCCACGATAGCATAAATATGTTTACGCTGAACCATGCTCTCTTTATCACCGGTCATATTATCGCGCAGATAATCGAAGCCAAACTCATTATTTGTACCGTAAGTAATATCGCAATTGTACTGGACAATTCTCTGGTCAGGAGTCATTGTATTGATGATGCAACCAACTGTAAGCCCGTGGAATTTGTAAATTTCACCCATCCACTCGCCGTCACGTTTTGCAAGGTAATCGTTAACAGTTACAAGGTGAACTCCGCGTCCGGTAAGTGCATTAAGATAAATAGGCAATGCCGCAACAAGAGTTTTACCTTCACCTGTAGCCATTTCCGCAATTTTACCCTGATGAAGCACCATACCGCCGATAAGCTGAACATCGTAAGGAATCATGTCCCATGTAATTTTATTACCGGCAACTTCCCATGTTTTACCAACTAATCTGCGGCACGTATCTTTAACAACGGCATAAGCTTCAGGTAAAATTTCATCAAGTATATCTTCATATTTCTGATCTAATTCTTCCTCAAGGTTATCGAGCTCATCATAAATTGACTGCCTGTCAATTTCCTCATCAGATTTCAATTGTTCTTTTAGTTCATCTATTTTCTTACGGAGTTCTGCTGTTTCATCCTGAATTTTATTTTTAAAATCCTGAGTTTTAGCCCTAAGCTGATCATCACTTAAGTCCTGCAATTTTTCATAATGCCCGTTAATTTCATCAACGATTGGCCATAAATCTTTAACTGCCCGAACATTTTTATCACCGAACAATTTCTTGAGAATATTTAGCATCTACAATAATCCTTTTTCATTAAATGTTGTTTCAAAATTAAATAAATGAGGTAAGAATTACAATGAAAGTTATACTCCCCTGAAACATATCAAATTGTTATAATCCAAATGAAATTTAGTCAAATTTTCCTGGCATGCTGAATTTCAAAACTGTTTACTTACTTTTTCTTTC
>CAZIDB010000069.1:0-1633 GCA_964537965.1 uncultured Melioribacter sp.
AAGAAACTACGGTGGAATTTTTATATGAAACAAATTTCCCGACAGATTCTGATAGCAATCCGGATGATGTTGTAAAGTTATCCCACGAATCCGGATACGATAAATTGTTCTGACCTTTTTTCTGTTTTGCTATACCGTTTTCAGTTGCTACGAAAAGAACATCATTTTTAAAGCTGCTGATTACTTTTGTATCAGTTGAGAAAGAACCGAGTTTTAAGTAAGTATCATAAAAAGAATAAGAGGAGGCATTAATTAGTGATAACCCGAAATCAAGGGCTGCATAAATTGTATCTCCGTCAGCTCTAAGTTCGTTCACCTGTTTTTTCGTTTTATCCGAATTATAAATATCCATAATATGTTTGATAACAAGACCGGATTCGGGATTGTAAACATCAATAGTCCCTGATGAACTGCCGAACCATACTTTCCCATATTTATCTACTGCAACAGATGTAAGATCGTTACTGCTAAGGCCTTTAGCTTTATTCAATTCTAAGTAAGTGTTGGTACTGAAATTATAGAAGAATGCTCCGCCGGTAGTAACGGCCCATATTCCATCAGATGTCAGAACGGCATCGTTTATATCCGACATGTTCGAATAATTCTTCCATGTTCCCACTTGTTGAGCAGAAATATTTAAACTTATCAACAGTAAAAAGACAGAGATAAAGTATTTCATTTTAAGCCTTTGATTTGTTACGGATAGTAAAAAGCAGGTTATAGGCTTTCTCCATTTAATTAACTTTACAACCCAAATATAACAATTTTAATAAAATGGGGAAGTGGAAATAATTGACTCAGAATTATTCGATTTAACAAAATGAGATATTCATAAATAACTTCATTCTTTCAATGTTATGTTTTATTTTAGGCAGTAAAATATTACAACAATTGTTTATTACTAACTGATTATGCACTCTGTAAGTGTAATTATTCCAACAAGAAATCGTTTGGCTTTATTAAAAAGAGCCATCAACAGTGTATTGGCACAAACCTGCAAAGACCTGGAAATAATCGTAGTGGATGATTGTTCTACTGACGGGACAGGTGATTATTTAAGAAATGAAAAAATACCAAACCTTAATTATATAAGACTTGAACAAAAATCAGGCGGGGCAGTAGCAAGAAATTCCGGAATAAAAGAAGCCAAAGGTAAGTATATAGCATTTTTAGATGATGATGATGAATGGCTTCCGGATAAATTGCAGAAACAAATTAAGTGCATTGAACAAAACGAGAATACCGGCATTTGCTATACAGGCAGAAGGATTATAACAAATGATGATTCAATTAAGGGGATTACCAAAAGTTATTCTTTCAATTATCCGCCTGGCAAAGACAATTACCTCGCCATTATGAGAGATAATTTTGTTGGAGTAACATCTTCTGTTGTTATTCCCAGAGAAATACTTTTACAAATAAACGGGTTTGATGAAGAGTTACCTTGTTACCAGGACTATGAGCTTTTTATCAGGATTCTTAAGAATTATAAAGCTGTAGGTATAAATGAGCCGCTTGTTAATTATTATATCGAAAAGAGTGTTGAACACGTTTCATTTACAAGGGAAAAAGTGTTTGTTGGTTCAAGATATCTTCTTGCAAAATATAAAGATGATCCTTATGGAAAATATCT
>CAZIDB010000069.1:1733-20511 GCA_964537965.1 uncultured Melioribacter sp.
TTTATAAATGATGATTTTCAAATATTAGGATTTCATCTTAACAAGAATTTCCTTACAGCATTTGAACCATTCTGGCAAAAGGATATCTCACAGTATTACTGGCGACCGTTAGGAAACCTGCTGCATCCTTTTATGCTGATGACGTTCGGATTCAACGCATTGCCCTTCAGAATCTTAAGTTTACTTTTGAATATATTTTGCGGAGTTGCACTTTACAAAATCTTAGGCAAATTTAAAATCTCTGATACAGCTTCAATGATTATATCGATCTTATTTTGCTTGCTTCCATCTCATGAGTTCCAGTACACCTGGATTGCAGATCAGGGTGAAATCCTGTTGGCAATTCTACTGTTATTTTCATTTTATAATTATTCCTTCCTGTTTATTAAGAATGAAAGGAAAGAATATCTCATTTATTCAATGGCCTTTTTTCTTGCCGCAGCTATGGTTAAAGAAACAGCCTATGCCGGAATCCTGATTCCCTGGTTAGGATTATTAAATTCTGATAAAACCTGGAGAGATGAATTAAAGAGAACACTATTAAACACATTTTATTTCGCCCTTGTTGTTTTAGCGCTTGTACTTTACAGAGTTTTAGTAATTGGGAGCTCCCCGTTAGAATCGAATCACTTTGCTTCAATAAATCCTGTTTCGATGATTATAAATTTTATAATCTATTTCTTTCTTGTGTTTTTCCCACCAGAATTTTTGGAATGGCTGCAGTACAATGCAAAAAATCTCTTTGTTATTATTCCAATATCATTTGTAACTGTTCTGCTGCTTATCTTCTTAGTTAGAATATTTATTAAGCTGCCGGTAAGCAGGAAAAAAATATTTTTTATTGGAATAGCGTGGTTTATCATTTTTATTTTGCCTGCAGTTCCGGTTCTTATGAGATGGTATGGTTTTACAGCATCAATCGGAATAATGATTTCATTATCCGTTATTGCAGAAGCTATAATTGAAAAGTTGAAATGTAAAAGAATCTTTTACTATTTAGTTGCTTTTATCTTTATCATTTTGTGCTTTATTAATTTTAATAAAATGCAGGATTGGAAAGCAGCAGGAGATAAATTAAAATTTGCGCTTGTGGAGTTAAGTAAAGAAAAAACCAAATCATCTATACTTATTTGGGCTGTACCGGATAAATTAAACCGAATACCAATGATGAAGCTTGGAGTAAGAGAAACTGTGCAGTGGGCAATAAATGATTACAAGTTGCAGGTCTTTGCTCCGCTACGCGTTGAACTGATAGGAAATGAACCGCGAATAAAATTATTTTCAGCATCAACTACAGAACTTCAATTTGAGGCAAATGGTGCAAGATTTATGAAGGAAGGCGGTAAATCAAAATTTGTTTTGGAAAATGAAATTGAAAGTTACTGGTATGAAGGTAATGCCTATGAAATAATTACTTCACTTGATAAGAATAAATTATACTCTAAAGTTAAAATCAGTTTAAACAAAAAACCCGATACAAGTTTTGATCAATTTTATTTTAATGGGGAAAAGTTCGTTCGATTAGAAATTAAATAAGGAAATACCAATCAGCATTTTTTTTGTTTTGCTGATTGGTAAATGAATTATATCTTACTAACAAGGTCTGCCATTTCAATTGCTGTTAGCGCTGCATCCCAACCTTTGTTCCCTGATTTTGTACCTGCTCTTTCAATGGCCTGTTCAAGTGTATCGGTTGTTAATACTCCGAATACTACCGGCAGACTGTACTTAAGAGAAGTTTGTGCGATTCCTTTTGATACTTCAGCAGCAATAAAATCAAAGTGAGGAGTTGCACCCCGAATTACAGCACCAAGACAAATTACTGCATTATATTTTTTTGAGGCTGCCAATTTATCGGCAGCAAGTGGAATTTCAAATGAACCGGGTACTTTTACAACGTCAACATTTTTCATTTCGGCATGGTGTCTTGTCAAACAATCAATTGCACCTTCAAGTAATTTCTGCCCGATGAAATCATTAAAGCGGCTTACAACAAGCGCAAATTTATAGTCTTTAGCAGATAACTTACCTTCAATAGTGTTATACATTTTAAGCTCCTTTATACAGTATTTTTTATTAACATTTTTTTCATCGTTTCAAAATCAGAATACGGAATTTTGAACTTGCCGAAATTATTTTCATCATCCCGCTTACCACCATGGAAATCTGAACCGCCCGAAGCTAAGAGACAATATTCATTTACAATTCCCCGGTAGGATTTTACCTGGGACGGATTGTGTGAAGGGTGTAAAACTTCAATTCCGTCAAGTCCGTAATTTATTAAACTCATTAAAATTCTCTCAGGTATAAAACCCGGATGAGCAATAAAGGATAAACCTCCGGCATCACTAATTAATTTCAATGCGCTTTGCGGAGAAACATGAATTTTTCTTTCGAATGCCGGGCAGCTATTACCAATAAACCTGTCGAAGGCTTCATAAAAATTGGAAACATAACCTGACTCTACCAGAGCAGTTGCAATGTGTGGTCTGCCTATAGCAGAATTATTTGCAAGAGAAACGACATGATCGAAAGAAACTTTTATTCCCTGGCTATTAAGTTTCTTTACAATTCTGGATGCTCTGTTAAATCTTTCCTGCCTGAAAAAACTAAGATATTTCTGCAGTTCGTCATTATTTATATCAATGAAGTAACCAAGGAGGTGAACTTCTCTGTCTTCCAGATCTGTGCTAATTTCTACCCCGGGAATAATTTCTATCCCTATTTGTTTCCCAACCTCAGTAGCTTCTTCAATTCCCGCAAGGTTGTCATGGTCTGTAATGCTGATAATATCCAGACCAACTTTCTTTGCTTTAAAAACAATATCGCCCGGAGAATAATAACCATCCGACCTGTTTGTATGCAAATGTAAATCTACTGCTAAATCCATAATAGAGAATGAATGTAAAAATCCTTAAACGTAATTTTCCTTAAATTTTTCGTAGTTGAGAATTCTCAGCCGTGACCCATCTAGTTCAATTAAACCTTTTTTAGCAAAAGAGTGTAAAGTCCTGGAAATTGTTTCTCTTGAAGTACCGGCCATATTAGCTAAATCCTGTTGTAGTGGCAGCTTTTCAATTTCAACAATACCGTGTTTTATTTTGCCAACATCATCTGCAATCTGAAGAATAACTGTGGCAACTTTACCTTCCGCATCCTTTAATGACAGGGCTTTAATTTTCATATCAGCTGCACGTAACCTTGAAGTAAGTTCCTGCAATAATGAAATTGAAATTTCAGGATGCTCTTTAAGAAGGTTAATAAAGTCCATTCTTTGAATGATAAATAATTCAGAATTCTCAATAGCAACAACCGTAGCGGATCTGTTTAATCCGTCTAAAATTGCCATTTCACCAAAGAAATCAGATTCGCTAAGTATAGTAAGAATTACTTCCCGTCCATCACTGCTTTGCCGCGCAACTTTAACTTTTCCTTTAATTATAACAAAAAGAGCAGAGCCGGCATCTTCTTCAATCAGAATTGTTTCATCTTTTTCATAACTTTTTGTTTTACCAAGCCCGGCTATTTTATCCAAAGTGGGTTGGTCAAGATCTGCAAATATCGGGACATCAAGCAGAAAATCGACTGAATTATTTGAATTCATATTGACCCTCTATCAAAAGTTTTTTAATTAATTTCCTGTTTATAATTGTCATGTAAGCAGATGCAAAATTTTAATGACTAATATAACTATTTTTAAATAAAATGCTATAGGTTATGTCCTTTTAATTAAATTCTTTCTTGGCTTTCATTTAGAGAATTTTAATTCTACAAATTAAAATTTTATTAGATGTTAATATCCCGGAAATTGAAATTCATACCTCATTATGCTATATTTAAAGCGATTTATTAACATATTATTCTGGAGGTTATAAAAATTATGGCTGTAAAAGTTGGAATTAACGGATTTGGTAGAATCGGTAGATTAGTTTTTAACGCAATTGTTGATAAAGGTTTACTTGGCAAAGAAATTGACGTTGTTGCTGTAGTTGATGTTAGCACAAATGCAAAATACTTTGCATATCAACTTAAATACGATTCTGTTCATGGAAAATTCAAAGGTGAAATTTCTACTGAAAAAAGCAAACCTGAAGTAGAAGAAGATGATGTTCTTATTGTTAACGGCAATAAAACAAAATGTATTCTTGCTACAAAAGATCCTTCACAATTACCATGGAAAGACCTTGGTGTTGATTATGTTTTTGAAGCTACTGGCTTGTTTACAGAAGCAGAAAAAGCTAAAGGACATTTAACTGCCGGTGCAAAGAAAGTTATTATTACTGCTCCTGGTAAAGGTGATCTTAAAACACTTCTTATGGGCGTAAACGATAACGAATACGATCCTGCTGTTCATCATGTAGTTTCAAATGCATCATGCACAACAAACTGCTTAGCTCCTGTTGTTTATGTTTTATTAAAAGAAGGTATTGGAATTGAAACAGGTTTGATGACAACCATCCACTCATATACCGCAACACAAAAAACAGTTGACGGTCCTTCCAAAAAAGATTGGAGAGGTGGAAGAGCAGCAGCAATTAATATTATTCCATCTACAACCGGCGCCGCAAAAGCAGTTGGCCAGGTATTACCGCAGACAAAAGGTAAATTAACCGGAATGTCTTTCCGCGTTCCTACTCCTGATGTATCTGTTGTTGATCTTACTTTCCGTTCGGAAAAAGATACCTCAATTGAAGAAATTGATGCTTTGATGAAGAAAGCTTCAGAAACATACTTAAAAGGTATTCTTGGTTATGCTAATGAAGAAGTAGTATCAACAGATTTCATTCACGATGAACGTTCTTCCATTTATGATTCTCTTGCTACTTTACAGAATAACCTTAAAGGTGAAAAGAGATTCTTCAAAGTAGTATCCTGGTACGACAATGAATGGGGATATTCCTGCCGTTGTGTTGACCTTTTACTTAAAATGGCAAAATAAATTTTAGGTGACTTTTTAAGAGACGCAGTTTCCATAAATCAATTTGGACTGCGTCTTTTTTTAAATAAACGATTAGAAAACTATTAACCGGGAGAAAATTATGAATAAACTCTCAATTGATAATGTTGAATTAAAAGGTAAACGTGTTTTGGTTAGAGTGGATTTTAATGTCCCTCTTGATGAGAACCTGAATATTACAGACGACATTAGAATTACATCGTCTCTTCCAACTATTAAAAAAATTATCTCCGAAGGCGGCAAATCAATTTTAATGAGCCATCTCGGAAGACCGAAGGGCGGACCAAATCCAAAATACAGTTTGAAACCAACAGCAGTAAGACTTTCTGAATTGCTTGGTAAAGAAGTAAAGTTAGCTCCTGATTGTGTTGGTGCAGAAGTTAAAGCTTTGGTTGATGCTATGAAAGATGGTGATGTCCTGATACTTGAGAACGTTCGTTTCCATGCAGAAGAAGAAAAGAATGTACCGGAATTTGCAAAACAACTTGCCGAGCTCGGAGATGTTTATATTAACGATGCCTTTGGTTCAGCACACAGGGCACACGCTTCTACCGAGGGTGTTACAAAATATATTAAGGTAAATGCTTCCGGTTATCTTATGCAGAAAGAATTAGATTATCTCGGTAAAGCAATCTCAAATCCTGAAAAACCTTATGTAGCAATTCTTGGTGGTGCAAAAATTTCCGGTAAGATTGATGTAATCCAGAATTTATTTGATAAAGTTGATACACTTATTATCGGCGGAGGAATGGCTTATACATTCTATAAAGCAATGGGATATGAAATTGGTAAATCATTACTTGAAGCAGAAAAGATTGAACTTGCTAAAGAAATTTTAGAGAAAGCAAAAAATTCTAAAGTTAAATTTCTATTACCTGTTGATTGTATTGTTGCTCCGGAATTCAGTAATGATTCACCGGCAGAAGCAGTTGATGTAAAAAATATTCCTGCAGATAAACAAGGTTTGGATATTGGGCCAAAGACTGTTGAATTGTTTAAGAATGAAGTGCTGAATGCAAAGACAGTTGTATGGAATGGACCGATGGGTGTATTTGAATTTGATAACTTTGCCAAAGGAACTAACGCTATTGCAGAAGCTTTGGTTGAAGCTACAAAGAAAGGTGCTGCAACAATTATTGGCGGCGGGGATTCTGCTGCCGCTATTAAGAAGGCGGGACTTGAGGATGCAGTATCACACGTATCAACCGGTGGCGGTGCATCATTGGAATTCCTTGAAGGTAAACTATTACCCGGTGTTGAAGCATTAAATAATGCTTAAGCCGGAATTTATTTTTCAGGTTGCAGATTTTTATTCTGCAGCCTGATTATTTTATGTTGAATCTTTTCCCTTTGACAGATGTTAAATAGTTAATGATTTAAGGTAGTATATGTATAACGATCGTGATTATTACAGACCGACCGGGTTTGGTGGTTTTAGTGTTTTTCCACCTGTTATTAAAAATCTGTTAATTATTAACGGAATAGTTTACCTTGTTGCAAATCTTATTCTTGCTAACCTTACGGTAAATGGAATACCTGCTGAAGTAATTATAACCCGTTACTTCGCTTTAATTCCGCTTGGTGGTTTTACAATGGGATTAACGTCTGCCGGTGAATTGCTCGTTGCCGTTTTTTATCCCTGGCAGTTGATAACATACCAGTTTTTACACGGAAGTTTTACACATATCCTTTTTAATATGCTTATGCTTTGGATGTTCGGAATGGAGATTGAGAACCTCTGGGGTTCAAGAAAATTTTTATTGTTTTATTTGTTATGCGGAGTTGGAGGAGCAGTACTTCAACTTTTAGCGCAATATATTCTTGGTGTTCCGGGTGCTCCAACAGTTGGTGCATCAGGAGCAATATTTGGTGTTATGGTTGCATTCGCAATGATGTTTCCTGACAGATACATTTTTATTTATTTCTTAATTCCTGTTAAAGCAAAATATCTTATTGCTTTTATGGTAATAATTGAATTCTTATCTGCCGGTCAGGCAAGCATTGTTGCGCATATAGTTCATCTTGGCGGAGCTATTGTCGGGTTCCTGTTCATTATTTTTGATAAAGGAAACAGCCTTAGCATTTCTAATTTTTTAAACTCTTTAAAGAAACCTGCATCAACTCCAACTCAGGCAAGGTTCAGGAGAGGACAGACATATAAAAATGTTGAGGATGCCGAATATTACGAAATCAATAATTCCAAATCCGAAAAGACTGAAGTTGATCAAAAAGAGATTGACGCTATTCTTGATAAAATAAGCCGGAGCGGATACCAGAATTTAACTGACAGAGAAAAGAAAATTCTTTTTGAGGCAAGTAAAAAAAGTTGAACCTGATTTTAAAAAACCTGCTTGTTCTCTTTTTATTTACGATGCTTATTGTTTCGTGTAAAGACAAAGCTGTAATTGAAGAAGAGGAGTTTGCAAAACTTTATTATAATGTTCTCTTAACTCAGGAAAAATTCAAATCAGATTCAACACTTTTAAAGAAAGAACAGGACAAGGTTTTTCTGAAATATGGGGTTACTGAAAAACAGTATTATTCAACTTTAACCGCATATAATAAAGATCCTGAAAGATGGCAGAAGTTTTTTGAGTATCTTAAATCATATACTGATACTCTTCAGAAGAAACCTATGAGGCGTTGAATTTATTTTTTGCAAGTACAACTCTTATTGCAGGATACGATACATCTCGTTTCAAATTTTCTTTGATTGTTTTTAAATCCTTATGACCTGCCCCCAATAGCTCTTCAATCTGAAGAATGGTTTCTTTATCAATTAGCTTATTAATCTGTGTATCGGGTTTATATTCAAGTATGGTTTCCACCTGCATTGAAATTACCGCTTCGCTAAGATTTCTTAAAGATGCTATTTCGGAAAGCCTGTAGCCTTTTAGTATCAGATTATAAGTCTCAGAAATGTTCTTGGGAATTTCTGTTGTTGATGATTTATTTTTTTGCTTATCAAGAAATTCTCTGATTACTTCAAGAAACTCTTCTCCTGCTTTTGTAAAAGCTCTTTGATTGAATCCTTCAACCGAAAGCAGTTGTGAATTTGTTTTAGGTTTGCTCTCAGCTATCTTTCTCAGAACTTCATCTGTACAAATAAGGTAAGCGGGTTGCTGAAATTTTTCTGCTGCTTCGTTGCGTGCAATTCTTAACAGGTTAAACAATTCAAGATTTTCTTCATAATCCTGTTTAATAATTTCTTCAACCGGGGCAACCAGACCAAGTTTATCTAAAATATCCTGCCCGTTTTTCTCTAATACAATTTTGTTGCCGCTTGCTTCTTTCGAGATTAGCTTTTCAGAGAGCATTCTTTCAGAGGTTTGAAATAATTCATCTTCGGAGTAATTGGCAAGGCTTCCGTAGGTTGAATACTCTTTACCGATGTTACCTTTTAAAATGTTCAGCAATCGTTTTTCTGTCGGTTTTCCTTTGCTTTCATAGATAGTTCTTAGAAATAATTCTGCGACGTAGGAGTAGCTGTCTTTATCAATCAGTTTAGTGCCCAAACATATATCGCATTTACAGCATTGGTAATCGGTTGTTTCATCACCAAAGTAATTCATCAGGAATCTCATCCTGCATTCGTTGGTATAAACAAATTCTATTACCTTATCAAGTTTCCTAAGTGAATTCTGGTAATTATCACTAAGCTTTTTGTAGTCAATTATAAGATTCTTCTCCTGAACCCTTGGTACCTTAAGCTTAACGCTTCTTTCGCGCAAAGGCTTATTGTACTCAATAATTCCGCCGTTGCCAAGTCTTGTCATAATCTCATCAATCTGGTCAACCGGAATTTCAAATTTATCCTGCAGGTTTGTTAATGAAAATGAAATAAGTGAATTGAATGCAGCGCTTCCGTATTCTCTTACAAGCAGCAGCAAAACATCTTTTATTTCGTTATCCGAGATATTTTTAATTGTCCTCTTAAGGGTATTCTGATCATAATTAAATCTGAATGAGAACTTTTTTTCGAACGGAGAAATGCGGGAAATATATCCGGCAGTTTCAAGAATGTTTAATGCCGATTCAATAAAAGCAGGATTTATTTCCTGCTTAAGGTAGAGTTTAATATAATCGTTTGTTATTGGAATTTCACTTTGTGAAATACTGCCGACGGCAATCTTACCAAAATCGCATATAGCGTTATAGATTTCTTTAATATTTCCTTTGGAAGGATTTGAAGTTGAAATAAAATAGTTATGAATATCTTTGTCTCTTTCACTATAAAGAAGTACAGCTGTTGAATCTAAACTATCTCTGCCGGCGCGTCCAATTTCCTGGTAATAGTTTTCAATTGATGGTGGCATACTATAATGAATGACAAGACGAATATCTTTCTTGTCTATTCCCATTCCGAATGCCGATGTTGCTACGATAATCTTTATTTGGTCGTCAAGAAATAATTCCTGGATGTGTTTTCTTTCCTCGTTTGCCATTCCTGCATGATAATATGCGGCATTAAATCCATATAGTTGTAAAAACTCTGCAACCTCCTCAGTTTTTTTTCTTGAAGAAGTATAAATGATTGCAGGAGAGCCAAATTGGTTTAGGGCTTCAAGGCACTTATCTTTTTTCTTTTTAATTCTTTGAACGTTAATGGAAAGATTTGTTCTCTCAAATCCTTTAACAAAAATTCTTGGGTTGGACATTCCAAGCTGTTTTACAATGTCTTCAACAACTTCAGGTGTTGCTGTTGCAGTAAATGCAGAAATATTTTTAATACCGATGTAATCGGCAAACTCCTTAATCTTTCTGTAACTCGGTCGGAAGTTATGTCCCCATTCACTAATGCAATGTGCTTCATCTATAAATAAATAAGCAGGATTCAAATTCTTAATACGATCAGCAAAATTTATATTGTCAAGTCTTTCAGGAGCAAGGTAAAGTAATTTTAATTCACCGTTGGCTATAAGGTTTAAAACTTCTTCTGTCTGGCGGAAGTCTAATGTACTGTTAATGAATGCTGCCTGTCTTGATTTTTTATTTAATGCGTCAACCTGATCTTTCATTAACGCAATTAAAGGAGAGATCACGATGGAAAAACTTTTATTAATCAAAGCGGGAATTTGAAAGCACAATGATTTACCGCCTCCGGTAGGAAGAATTGCAAGAACACATTCTTTTTGTATGATGCTGTTTATAATCTCTTCCTGGCCTGGTCGGAATGAATCATAACCAAAATAGTATTTTAATGCTTCAAGTATTTCCATAAGAAACTAAATCAGAATAGCGTAAAATTTTACCTATATTATAATGCAAAAATTATATTTTATTTAACTATAAGACAAATCAGTTATGACTTCTATAAGTACAAATAACCTGACAAAAATTTATTATTCAAGCTTTAAGCGGAAGAATGTGCAGGCTTTATCTAACCTGAACCTGACAGTACAACCGGGAACAATCTTTGGATTGCTTGGACCAAACGGTGCCGGTAAAACCACACTTATTAAAATCTTATTGGGTATTACTTCTCCCACCTCAGGCTCTGCTTCAATTCTTAATGAAGATATAAAAAATTATAAGATAAGGAGCAAGATCGGTTATCTACCGGAAAGTCATAAATATCCTTCATATCTCACCGGTGAATCTGTGCTGAAGTTCTTTGGACGAATGAATGGGAATGACAATAAAAATATTAAAAATGAAATTGATTACCTGCTTGATCTTGTTAAGCTGGAAAAGTGGAGAAAAACAAAAATCAAAAACTACTCAAAAGGGATGATGCAGCGCCTTGGTCTGGCCCAGGCAATTATTAATAATCCTGATTTAATTTTTCTTGATGAACCGACTGATGGTGTTGACCCTATCGGTAGAAAAGAAATAAGGGATTTACTGATTGAGTTAAAGCAAAAAGGTAAAACAATTTTTCTTAACAGTCATTTGCTTACGGAAGTTGAATTGTTTACCGACCGTGTTGCAATAATGAATAAAGGCATCTTGTTAAAGGAAGGCACAGTTAAAGAGTTAACCGAAAAGAAAGAAGAATACCAGGTTCAGCTTGATTCTGAATTTACCGAATCGGACAGAACCTTGATGAATGACTTTTCAATTTACAACATAAAGGGAAATGCTTTTGATGTTAAAGTTGAAAACCCGGTTGAACTAAATAAACTTATTGACAAACTCAGGGAAAATCAGAAAGTGATTAAATCAATTATTTTACAGAAAGAAACTCTTGAAGAAATGTTTATCAACCTGATTGAAGAAGCGGAAGGGAAAAAGAAATGAAAAATATTTTATTGATAACAACGTTTACCTTGAGAGAAGCTTTAGCGAGAAAAATTTTTATAATATTCTTTGTTGTCTCATCATTGGTTATTACCGGTTTTGCAATTGGATTTGCTCTGTTTGACTATAACTCATACGTCCAGATAAAGGTAGGCAAACTTACTGAGCAAGCTATTTTAAGTGAGATTTTGTTCGGTATTAAAGGAATGATTGTAGGACCATTATTCGGCGGAGGATTGTTACTTTCAATTTTTTCTACGGCAGGAATTATTTCATACTTACTTGAAAAAGGGAACATCGATCTCTTTCTTTCAAAACCAATCTCAAGAACTCAGTTAATCCTTGGTAAATATTTTGGCGGGATTGCTATTGTTTTCATAAATGTTGCTTATGCAATTATTGGGTTATGGATTCTTATCGGTTTAAAGTTTAATAACTGGGACCTTTCATTTCTGTATTCAATTATTACGATAACATTTGCATTTGCACTTATTTACACTGTAATTATTCTTTGTACAATTCTCTCAAGAGGTAACGTGCTGGCGCTTGTTGTTGCTTATGTAATTTTCTTCATCTTAAGTCCTTTGCTTGCAAGCAGAGAGGTTTTCTATAACATCTCTCATAACGAAGTATTAAAAGTAACACTGGATGCCTTGCATTATATAATTCCCCAGACATCTGAGCTGGGAACACTTTCAACAAAACTTGCCACACAGGGGATAATAGCTAACACAGAACCAATCTGGGTATCCTGCATACTATTAATTCTCATTCTATCCGGAAGCATTTTTATATTTAATAAGAAAGATTATTGATGTCTCAATTTCCGGCTGATTTTCAATAATTTTTAATGGAATAGTATTTGCCCTTTATTACAGATTTATGAAAAATAAAGTGTAAAAATTCATTTTTGGAGAAATTATGGCTGAACAGAAATTAAGATTAGAAGACCTTCTTAAAGGAGTTGAACTAACCGAAGAGAAGGAAGACAGGATAGATTCGGTTGCAATAATCGGTGCCGGAGTGATGGGACAGGGAATTGCACAAACTTTAGCTGCTTCCGGTTTGGATGTACTTATTGTTGAAAAGAATGAAGAACTTCTTGAACAGGCTAAGACCCGGCTGTCAGATTCGATGGATAGGGAAATTGCCAGATGGGCCATGACTAAGAGCGAAAAGAAATCCATACTTGGCAGACTAAAATGGACAAAGGACATTCACGATGTTAAAGACTACAGGCTGGTAATAGAAGCAGTTGATGAAGATATCCACCTTAAGAGAATGATTTTCAAACAGATTGACGAGATTGCCAATAAAGATGCTATTTTAATCTCTAATACATCTACATTAAGCTTAACAAAAATTGCCGAAGTTACCGGAAGAGCCGACAAAATTATCGGACTTCATTTTTTAAATCCGGTTCCAAAGGTTCCTGTTGTTGAAGTAGTAAGAGCAGTTGAAACTTCTGATGAGACTTCAAAACTTATTAAAACTTTTGCTACAAGAATTGGAAAAACACCAGTTGAAGTTTATGAATATCCCGGCTTTGTTACAACAAGAGCAATTGTTCCTTTACTTAATGAAGCGATGCATATATTTATGGAAGGCATTGCTACTGCAGAGGGTATTGACACTGCAATGAAACTTGGTTATAACTTTCCGATGGGTCCGCTTGAAATGGCTGATTCGATGGGCTTGGATGAAGTGCTTGCCTGGATGGAATCTTTGTGGCAATCATTAGGCGAACCAAGATATCGCCCTTGTCCTCTTTTAAGAAAACTTGTTCGCGAAAAGAAACTAGGGAAAAAAACCGGCGAAGGATTTTATAAATATAACGGCGATAAGAAAGCGCAATAGGAGAAATAAAGATGAAAGTATTAGTTCTTAATAGCGGAAGTTCATCCATAAAATACCAGTTCTTTGACATGAATACCAAAGAAGTGCTTGCAAAAGGTTTGGTGGAAAGAATCGGTATGTCAAGCGCAATTTTAACACATACACCTACAGGAAAAGAACAGATTAAAATTGTCGGTGAAATTTTAGATCACTCTATTGCAATTGAATATGTTATTGCAGTTTTGTTAAGCAAGAATCATGGCGTTATTAATGATAAAAGTGAAATTGATGCAGTAGGGCACAGGGTGGTTCATGGTGGTGAAACATTTTCAGGTTCAGTATTAATAACGGACCAGGTAATGAAAGCTTTAGTTGATAACATCGAATTGGCTCCGTTGCACAACCCGCCAAACATTAAAGGAATTGAAGCTTGTAAAAAACATCTTCCCAATACTCCGCAGTGCGGTGTTTTTGATACTTCATTTCATGTAAAGATGCCGCCTCATGCTTTCCTATACGGAATTCCATACGAGCTTTATAAAAAATATAAAATAAGAAGATATGGCTTCCATGGAACATCTCATCGTTATGTTTCAGAAAGAGCAGCAATTCTTATGAATAAACCTATTGCAGAAACAAAAATTATAACTGCACATCTTGGTAACGGTTGCAGTATGGCAGCAATAGATGGTGGTCATTCAATTGATACAACAATGGGATTTACACCTCTTGAAGGTTTAATAATGGGAACAAGAAGCGGTGATATGGACCCTTCAGTAATACTTCATATTATGGCTAAGGAAGAACTATCTATCCAGGAAGCCAACACCTTGCTTAACAAACACAGCGGACTTATTGGTATAAGCGGGGATAGCAGTGATATGCGTGAAATTGAAAACGGCGTTAATGAAGGGAACAAGAGATCTAAATACGCTTTTGATATTTTTGTGTACAGGATTAAAAAATATATAGGGGCTTATACTGCTGCACTTGGTGGATTGGATGCATTGGTATTTACAGGCGGAATTGGTGAAAACTCAGAAATGGTCAGAAGAGAAGTTTGTAAAAATCTTGAGTGTGCCGGTATTGAAATAGATGTTGAGTTAAACGATAGTCGTCCTAAAGGTGAAGTTTTACTTTCCAGAAAGGGAAGCAAAGTTAACGTATTCAAGATTCCTACAAATGAAGAACTTGTAATTGCTTTGGATACAGAACAGATAGTTAAAGAACAGATAAACGATATTAACTAATTTGTTATTTAAAAAATTTTATATCCTTTGAATAAAAGATGCGGTGCAGGTAATTCTCACCGCATTTTTTTTTATCCTTTTCGCTTCTATACAACTGTCCAATCTTTTTGTAGCAGTATTACTCAAAGGTAACCTCTTTTTATGGTTACCTATATTATGACCCAACGACTATTTTTCTATATCGTTTGGGTAACTTTATTTTTGACCCAATGCGACTAACCAATTTATCATCTCAGTAAATTGATGTTACTTTTACATTTGATTAAATTGCGTCTGGAATTTCAGGAAAGAAAAATGGAATATATTAGAACTGACGATGGCAAGGATATTAAAGTGATCCTTCCTATTCAGGAATATGAAAAAATAAAGAAGAAGATAAAAATTATTGATAAACTTGAGAAGTTAAACATCAGTTCCGAAGATTTAATTGATTTGTTGTTTATAAGACAAACAAGAGGAGAAAAATCTATACCTATTTCAGCTTATCTGAAAAATGAGAATTGAACTTAGAAAATCTGCGATAAAAGACCTTACCAAAATTACAACTAAAATATTTATTGCCCGCATTTTACACAGAAAGGAATCATACAAGTAAGTTTATAGAACCATCCTGCCTTCTCTAAAAAGAAGGCAGGAAATAAAAATTATATCTCGATGTGTGAAATGTTTATAACATTTTCGTTCTTTCTTATTGCTTCAAGCATTTCAGGTGTAGCTGATTTGCTTAATTTCATTGTACAGCTTGCGGCAAGTCCACCATCAAAAATTACATTCTCAACTTCTTCAATATTAATCTGACCTTCTTTTAGTATATCAAATACGGCAGCTAATACTCCCGGTTTATCATAATGCTTTACCACTAACTGAAAATGAGCTTCGGTTTTCTTTGCGCGGTTAACCCAATGAGCAATTGCTCCTGAATTAATGTAATCCTTAATTATGTTTACAGTTTCCTGTGCAACCGCATTTTGTGCCTGTTCTGTAGATGCACCTATATGATGCGTTACATAAACATTCTCAAGCTGTTGCAGTGGTGAAGAAACGACTCCGTCTTTACCTTCGGGTTCACCCTTAAAAACATCAAGACCAACACGGATGTTCTTAGTTTTAACTGCTTCAATTAATGCTTCTTCATCAATTACTTCTGCACGGGAGGTATTTATTAGTATTGCACCGGGTTTCAACAGATTGAAAATTTCTTTATTGAAAATTCCTCTTGTATCCTTTGTAAGCGGTAAATGAATTGAGATAATGTCTGCCATCGAAAGGAGCTTATTCAAATCCTCAAAATCTTTTATATATTCCGATTCAAATTTGTAGACATCTTTTCCATAGACGTTTAATCCCAAAGCCATTGCACGTTTGGCAACTTCTTTCCCAATATTACCAACGCCAATTATTGCAAGAGTTTTTCCGAACAAGCCTTCTGCTTTTGAGTATTCGGCTTTATTCCACTTACCATTTTTAAAATCAATAACATTATCAGCAATTCTTCTGTCAAGTGAAATCATCAAACCGATAGCTAATTCAGCAACAGCAATTGAATTTTTACCGGGACAATTAGCAACATAAACTCCTTTCTTATTTGCTGCCGCAACATCAATATTGTTAACGCCTGCTCCGGCGCGGATAACAAGGTTCAGCTTATTGCTGCTATTTATTGTTTCTGCGTTTACTATTGTTGATCTTACAATCAGAACATCTGCATCCTTAGAAGCACCCGGCAAATCATTTTCCTTTAGTTTAGGATTATACTCAACATCCAAACCAAGTTTTTTAATTTGCTCAATGTATACTTCCGGAAACTTATCGGCGACTAATACTTTCATAATTTTCCTCTTTGTTTATTTTTATTTTAAGAGATTTTGTTTTAATCGAAATTAAAGTTTTGTGAACTCAACATCAGGATTGTTTTTTATGGAAACAACCTTAAAACAATTTATTTTAGCATTGGAATTTTTACACCGAATTTTTTTGCATTATTCTTTGCCTGTTCATACCCGGCATCTGCATGGCGAACAATCCCCAACCCGGGATCATAAGTAAGAACTCTTTCAAGTCTCGCTTCAGCTTCCTTTGAACCATCTGCAACTACTACCATTCCAGCATGAATAGAGTTACCAATTCCAACTCCACCACCGTGATGAACAGAGACCCAGCTTGCTCCGCCAATCGAATTTAACAATGCATTCAATATAGGCCAGTCTGCAATTGCATCACTTCCATCCATCATTTTTTCCGTTTCGCGGTTTGGAGATGCGACAGAACCACAATCAAGATGATCTCTTCCGATTACTATCGGCGCTTTTACTTTTCCTTCAGCTACAAGATTGTTGAATATTTTTCCCATCTTAGCTCTTTCACCGTAACCAAGCCAGCATATTCTTGAAGGTAAACCCTGGAAGTGAACTTTTTCCTGTGCTTTCTTTATCCAGTTTAACAAGGCTTTATTCTCAGGAAAAGTTTCGATGATAGCTTTGTCGGTTTCAAAAATATCATTAGGGTCACCTGAAAGAGCTGCCCACCTGAAAGGACCTTTTCCATCGCAGAATAATGGACGAATATACTCCGGGACAAAACCAGGAATATCAAAAGCATTTTCTACACCATTATCTTTAGCTTCTCCGCGGATATTATTCCCGTAATCAAAAGTGATGGCGCCAAGTTTTTGAAACTCGAGCATAGCTTTGAGATGCGCTACAATTGTTTTCTTTGAAAGCGAAATATATTTTTGCGGGTCAGACTTTCTTAATTCTAATGCGGCTTCGAATTCCATACCCATTGGAACGTAACCGTTTAAAGTGTCATGGGCAGATGTTTGATCGGTAAGAACATCGGGAATAATTTTTCTTTTCAATATTTCAGGAAGAATTTCTCCTGCGTTGCCAACTAAACCAACTGATAGCGGAGTTTTATTTTCTTTAGCTTCTAATACTAATCTTAATGCTTCATCAATACTTTCGGTCATTATATCAATATAGCCTGTATCCAGCCTCTTCTGAATTCTGCTTTTGTCAACATCAATTCCCAGGAATGCAGCGCCATTCATAGTTGCAGCTAAAGGTTGAGCGCCACCCATTCCACCTAAACCGGCAGTTAATAAAAACTTTCCGTTTAATGTCCCATCAAAATGTTGCTTTGCGCATTCAGCAAAAGTCTCATATGTACCTTGCAGAATTCCCTGTGTGCCTATATAAATCCAACTACCTGCGGTCATTTGCCCATACATTGTCAAGCCAAGTTCTTCAAGTCTTCTGAATTCATCCCAGGTTGCCCATTTAGGGACAAGCATTGAATTAGAAATTATTACTCTTGGAGCATTGATATGAGTTTTAAAAACTGCAACCGGTTTACCTGACTGGATAAGTAATGTTTCATCGTTCTCAAGTTCTTTTAATGTCTGAATGATGGCATCAAAACAATCCCAGTTTCTTGCGGCTTTTCCTTTACCACCATAAACAATTAATTCATCAGGTTTTTCTGCAACTTCAGGATCAAGGTTGTTCATCAGCATTCGTAATGCCGCTTCCTGAATCCAGCTTTTACAGCTCAATTTATTTCCCGTAGGTGATTTTATAATTCTTTTTTCATTATTCATTTTAATCACTAAAATATTTTTCAATCAGGTTTTTATATTGCAGATAAACTGATTTATAGAGCCATCTTTTCAGAAAGAATCCTTTTTCTGCTTTTGGTTTAAGGAACTTAACATTCTCTTTCAGTTGCATACTTAGTTTGAAATATTCTTCTTTAGTTAACTTGATTGTCTCACTGGAACTTAACTTTTCCAGGATTGAGTTGTACGCTTTTTCTTCGGCGAAATATTTATTATCTCCGCCTAACTGTTTTAAAACCTGTTTGGCAAAGTTTGTAAGAATTTTTCTTTCGTTCTTATCAAAATCAAAATTATAATTACGAAATTGTTTCATGATTCTCCGCTGGATTTTCAGGTAAAATTATATTGTTAAAAATTTAGTCTTCTAATTACACGGCTTTAAGTGAAAGCAATTTATCTCTCATCTTCTGGTAGCCTGGTTTTATTATGTTATAGATGAAGGCTAATCTTTCCTTATGCGGAATAAATGCCGATTTCATTGCATTAATTGTTATCTTTTCCACATCATCAAGATTGATGTTAAAGTACTGAATTGCCGTAAGGAACTCTTTTGTCATCGTTGTATTGCTCATAAGCCTGTCATCAGTGTTAATTGAAACTCTGAAATTTTCTTTGTAGAAAATTCCGAAAGGATGATTCTCAATTTTATCAACCGCGCCGGTATGAACATTACTCAACAAACAGATCTCAAGAGGAATTCTTTTATCAAGTATATATTGAGCCAAATCTCCAAGACTTACAACATTCCCGTCTCTATCGAATGAAATATCTTCAATCAATCTTGTTGCATGACCAATACGATGGGCTCCACACCATTGAAGTGCCTGCCAGATTGATTCTTTACCAAAAGCTTCGCCGGCATGAATTGTAATATTAAAA
>CAZIDB010000070.1:0-20363 GCA_964537965.1 uncultured Melioribacter sp.
TTTTCACGTAACCAGGAATTAATTAATAAATCTCCCGAGACTGTTCCTCAGGCAGTTGCTCAGGGTGGCATGCTTTTAAGTTCACCTGCTGTTAGCCCTGCATTTATCGGTGTCGGTTATATTATCGGTCCAAAATTAGCCTCGTTACACTTCAGTGGTGGTTTGTTAGCCTGGGGACTTTTTGTTCCTATACTTATGTATTTCTTAGGACCGAGCCTTGGAATTGAAAATATGAATGAAGGACAGTTAAGTGAAACTGCCGGTAACATTTGGTACTATCTTGTAAGACCGATAGCTATCGGTGGCATGTTAACCGGTGCCGGATTTACTTTATATAAAATGAGGAAAAGTCTTGCAACTGGTTTGGGCAGGGCAGTTAGTGATGTTAAAAAAGCTGCAGGTTCAACATCCGTTACTGCAAGAACAGACAAAGATATTCCTTTCATTTATATTCTTGCCGGTATTGGTTTGGCAGCAATCTTAACATTTATTATTTACTGGTATTTTGCTCAGAATATTGGCGCTGCATTAGTTGCTACTATCGTAATGATTATTGCAGGATTTTTCTTTGCAGCTGTTTCCGGTTACCTTGTTGGTATAATTGGTTCAAGTAATAATCCAATAAGCGGATTAACATTATCAACGCTTGTTATTGCAGCCTTACTTATGGTTGCTCTTGGAATGAAGGGTGAACAGGGTGTTGCTGCTGTTTTAGCTGTTGCCGCTGTTGTTTGTATCTCTTCTGCTGTTGCAGGTGAAATGCTTCAGGATTTGAAAGTCGGACATATTCTTGGTGGTACACCATGGAAAATGCAGGTCGGTGATATCTTTGGTGTTGCTGTTGCTGCTGCTGTAATGTTTATTCCTTTAGTTGTATTGAATCAGGCAAACCTAAATATTGGCGGAACTGGTTTTGGTCACAAAGATTTATCAGCTCCACAAGCCGGATTAATGGCAATGCTTTCACAGGGAATTGTTGCCGGTAAAATGGCATGGCCATTAATAATTGTTGGAATGGTTATGGGCTTTGGTTTTGTTTTAATGGGAGTTAAGAGCCCGATGCTTGTAAGTGTTGGAATGTATTTATCGCTTGAAACTACTTTTGCAATTTTTATTGGTGGTTTAATCAAAGGTATTCTTGATAAAATTGCCGCTTCAAGAAAATTCAATGATGCACAGAAAATCAGATCGGAAAATAATGGCGTTCTGCTTGCGTCCGGGTTAATTGCTGGAGAAGCTTTAACAGGACTTGTATTTGCAGGCATAGTATTCTTTACAGAAAAGAAACCGGGAGAAATATTCTCTTTCTTTGAGAACCCGACATTCCTGTTAAGCTTACTTGTATTTGTAGTTCTCGGATATTTATTAATAAAGATTCCGTTAAAGAATGCAGGTAGTGCAGATGAACCGGCACCACCAAGTGCTGCATTTTAAAAAATATTGATGACAAAATTTTATCATCAATAAAAGATTGAAGGAAATAAATTTGTAATCGGAGAAAGAGTAATTGCTTTTTCTCCGATTCTGTTTAATGTTACAAAAGCAATATCTATTGATGGTTATGAATTATTTATCGGATACAAAACCTGAAACTGAAAAAATTTTATTATCTCTTTTACAGAAATCTACTTCAGCCAGTAGGATTTTTCAGGTTTGTTCATTAACAAATATGACTATTAACCTTTCTAAAAGAGCTATTAGTCGCGCTAATCCCGATTTGTGTAAAAGGGAATTGGATATTCTTTTTGTAAAGTATCATTATGGAAAAATCTTAGCGGAAAAACTTTCCAATTATTTGATCTGAACATAGAATGAAAAAAACAGAAATACTTAGAGCTATTGAACCGGTTATTAATGCCTTTGATGAATTAGGAATCTCATATTACGTAGGTGGTTCAATAGCAAGTTCTGCTTATGGTACCGCAAGAGCCACAATGGATGTTGATTTTATTTCCAATATGAACTTCTTTCAAATTAAACCTTTAGTTGAAAAGCTTAAAACAGAATTTTTTATTGATGAATTCATGATTTCGGATTCAATTAAAACAAGTTCATCCTTTAACCTCATTCATCTGGAAACAATGTTAAAGATAGATGTTTTTATTCTTAAAGATATTTCATTTCATAAAACCGCATTTGAAAGAAAAAGGAAGGATACTTTAATTTTAGAAGACGAATCGATAGAAATTTATTTAAGTTCACCTGAAGATATTATTCTGAACAAACTTGAATGGTTTAGAATGGGGGGTGAAATCTCAGAAAAACAATGGTTAGATATTATTGGTGTAATTAAAGTCCAAGGTGACAACCTTGATGTGAAATATTTAAGTGATTGGGCAAAAGAATTATCGCTTTATGATTTATTAGCTAAAGCTTTGAAAGAATCGGAACAATAAGAATTTTATAAGAGATAAAAATGCAATTAAGCTTTTTTAAACGAAGAAAGATATTAAAGAATTCAAATTACCTGGAACTTACTCCATTTAAATTATTTGGTGAAGAGGTTACGGGAGATGGTTTGGTAAACATACTCATCCCCAAATTCACAAATCCGCTTGCAGTAAAATTTCTAACACCACGCTTAAAATCACCGGATATTAAAATTAAACTTGATGAAATTGGTTCTGCAGTTTGGATGGAACTTGATGGTGAAAAGAAAGTTGGAATAATTACGAAGAAAATGGAGTCTAAGTTCGGAGAAAAGATTGCACCTGTTAATGAAAGATTAACTACATTTCTTACTCAGTTATATATGCAAAAATATATTTCATTCAAGGAACTTGCTGAAAAGAATTAAAAGACATAATTATATAAAATTATAAAGGAGCCTGAATAATGGGAAAAGTATTAACTGACCTTAAACCGGAATTTCTTTGGAAACATTTTGAAGAAATTTGTTCTTATCCTCGTCCTTCCCGTAAGGAAGAAAAGGTTGCCGCATACGTTGCCGAAGTTGGAAAGAAAAACGGTTTGGAAGTTTCAAGAGATGATTTTGGAAATATCCTTGTTAAAAAACCTGCTACAACGGGAATGGAAAATCTTCAGACTGTAGTCCTCCAGGGTCACCTTGATATGGTAGCTGAAAAAAATTCTGATGTTCAGCACGATTTTGATAATGATCCTATTCAACCTTATGTAGAGGGTAATTGGGTTAAAGCAAAAGGTACAACACTTGGTTCAGATAATGGAATTGGTGTTGCTGCTGCGCTTGCAATTATGGAGGATAAAAATGTTAAGCACGGTCCGCTTGAATTTTTATTTACACTTGATGAAGAAACGGGATTGAACGGTGCACAGAGTCTTAAACCCGGATGGTTGAAAGCAAAGATACTTTTGAATTTAGATTCTGAAGAAGATGGTGCTTTATATATTGGGTGTGCCGGTGGTAAAAATACCTATGCCGATTTTAAATTCATTCCGGAAAATACACCTGCAGATTCTCTTGGTTATCAGATAAATGTAACCGGATTGAAAGGTGGTCATTCTGGTCTTGATATATCCGAGGGAAGAGGTAACGCAATAAAAATTATAACAAGGTTGCTCTGGACTCTCTCCAAAAAGAATATCATAAGATTGGCTAAGATTGATGGAGGGAGTAAACATAATGCAATTCCCCGCGAGTGTTTTGCTGTTGTTGCAGTGAATACAGGTAAAGAAAATGAATTCTTAAAAGAAGTAGAAGAATATAACAGTATTGTTAAAAAAGAATTGGCTACCAATGAACCTAACCTGAAAGTAGATTCGGTTAAAGTTGATTTGCCTGCCAAAGTTCTTGATGTTAAAACAGAAACAAATCTGTTAAACTCCTTATATGGTGTTGCTCACGGTGTAATAACCATGAGCCCGGACATTTTAGGTTTGGTGGAAACGTCAACAAATCTTGCAGTTATTGTTACGGAAGCTAATTCAATATCAATTACTACAAGCCAGCGCAGTTCTGTTGAATCTGAGAAGGATGATATTGCAAATATGGTTTCGTCTGTTTTTCAATTAGCAAATGCTGAAGTGAGACATGGTGATGCTTATCCCGGTTGGAAACCAAATGTAAATTCTCCGATACTAAATGTTATGAAATCGGTTTACACGAAAATGTATGAAGCAGAACCTCACATCAAAGCTATTCATGCCGGTTTGGAATGCGGAATCATTAACGAACGTTACCCTGATATGGATATGATTTCTTTCGGGCCTACAATAATGGGCGCTCATTCACCGGACGAAAGAGTTAAGATTGATACTGTTAAAAAGTTTTGGGATTTACTACTGAATGTCCTTCAGAGTATTCCGAAACAATAAAATATTTTGTAAAGGAAGGAATAGGTAAACCGGCTTATTCCTTTCGTTTTTTAATTAAACGCTTCTGAAATTTTTCTAAAATATTTTTATCGGAACTAATTCATGATGATTGTCTTAATTAGTCTCCGTTAGTTTTCTTTTCCTTGAGGTAAAAATGTCAGGTGATACCATATCCGTTAAACCGCAACCAACTGCAGTACTTCGCTGGACTATACTCTTGTTAATCAGTCTTGCTATGTTTGGCAATTATTATATCTATGATAGCATCAGTCCGCTTGCAGATTTATTAAAACAGCAACTCGGTTATTCCGATGCAAACATAGGGTTGTTAAATGCAATCTATAGTTTTCCGAACATAATTATGGTTCTTGTTGGTGGAATTATAATTGATAAAATCGGAACTCGTAAATCTGTTTTCATTTTTACTGTGCTGGTTTTGCTTGGCGGATTAATAACCGCACTATGGGGAAATATTTACACTATGGCAGCTGGCAGACTTATTTTTGGCTTGGGTGCCGAATCAATGATTGTTGCAATTACAACAATTGTTGCAAGATGGTTTAAAGGAAAGGAATTATCATTTGCGTTTGGACTTAATCTAACTGTTGCAAGGCTTGGTTCATTTATGGCTTTAAATGCACCATCCTGGGGGAAAAGTTTTTATAACAACTGGCAAACACCTTTAATAATTTCTGTAGCAGCAGGCGCCTCTGCTGTTATCTGCATCGCAGTGTATTATTATTTTGATCTGTACGGTGCGAAAAAATATCAGCTTCCCAAAGAAGGCGAGCAGGATAAAGTTGAGTTTAAAGAATTATTCAGGTTCGGCAAATCCTTTTGGTTTATCACTGCATTATGCATAACATTTTATTCTGCAATGTTTCCATTCCAGACCTTTGCGGTTAAATTTTTCCAGGAAGCTCATGGAACAACAAGGGAAGTCGGTGGAAATCTTTCAAGTATGTTAACTCTTGCTGCAATGATTTTTACACCATTATTTGGATTACTTGCAGATAGAATCGGAAAGCGTTCTTTACTTATGATGTTCGGATCACTTCTTATTATTCCGGTTTATCTTATGATGGCTTATAAAGTTGATATTGCTACTCCGCTTGGTTTAAGCGGCGCGTTAAATATAAATATTAACTTTTTCGATATTCATTCAAGCATACCGATGTATCTTGTTATTCCAATGTCTATAATGGGAATTGCTTTTTCGCTTATACCTGCTGTTATGTGGCCGTCTGTTGCTTTGATTGTTAACCAGGAAAAACTTGGTACTGCTTACGGACTTATGACAATGATCCAAAATATCGGTCTGTTTGCTTTCAACCTGATTATCGGATTTGCAAATGATTTCAGTGGTGCAAGTGCCGCAAACCCCGGCGGTTATAATTTAGGAATGTGGATTTTTTCTTCACTTGGATTTTTCGGATTATTGTTCGCATATTTGCTTAAGAGAAGTGAAAGCGGTGCACTAGGTCATGGCCTTGAAACTGGTATGACAAAATAAATTGTATTTCCTGTTTGAGGTAGCATTAGGAGTATGAATAAAATTAAAATATATTTGTCCGTTATTTTGTTTTTATCAGTATTCATTCCGAATAGAATAGCTAACGCCCAAACTTGTGGATTTGGCTGTCTTGGATTGAGTGGTGTTTACGGTGGATATTCTTACCAAAAAATAAATTCTGAAGGATTGATAAGTTACATTTCTGATCATTTGATGTATGGTGAAATGGCATTACCTTCTATAACTGAATTTAAAGATGCAAAAGGTTTTAGAGTTGGGGCAAACCTCATAAGATTCAACTATAAAGGTTTGATTGTAACTGTTAAAGGCTTTTATCAGTTTCTTGAATCGAAACAATCATACTTGTTTCCTAACAGTGAGCCGGGAAATAATCTAAATTCAACTCTAAAATTAGATTACTACGGCGTTGGGGCAGATGTTGGCTATTCACTTTCTTCTTTTATTAGTATTAAATTTATTGATGCTCAGGTTACATTTCACTCTGCGAAGTTAAGCATTAAATCAAATTATAATGAAGTGCAAAGTGAGTCTGAATTCAAATCAGCAAAATCCTTTGCAGGCTATTTTATAGGAAGCGGATTAATCTTCAATTTAATAAAAGATT
Organism: uncultured Melioribacter sp.; assembly: GCA_964537965.1. Taxonomy (GTDB): domain Bacteria; phylum Bacteroidota; class Ignavibacteria; order Ignavibacteriales; family SURF-24; genus SURF-24. The sequence continues at coordinate 6,435 of CAZIDB010000070.1, forward strand.
ATATTAGCGTTGAAGTGACTGCCGGTTACACAAATTTCAAAATAGACAACCTTGAAGATGATGCAGGTAATAAAATCTCATATGTTTCAAATAGTAATAGATTTATAAAATCCGGTGGATTGACACTTATCGGACAAATCAATATTGGAATTCCACTTTACTAATCTTGCGCAACTTAAACGGAGAAGATAATGGCATTAACTAAACTTGATAAAGCATCAATAATTGCAATTAAAGATTGTATGGGTGCAAAGAAGAATGAATTAGTTCTTGTTGTAACAGATGAAGTGAAAAGGGAGATTGGTTATTCACTTTACAGTAATGCCGTAAAACTTGGATATGAGTCATTGCTCGTTGAAATGAAATCCCGTGAGTATAATGGAGAAGAACCACCTTTAAGTGTTGCAGAGTTAATGAAGAAATATGATGTTGTGTTTTGTCCGACTGCAAAATCATTAACTCACACAGAGGCAAGAAGGAATGCATCAGCAGTTGGTTCAAGAATAGCAACATTCCCGGGAATTACCGAAGAAGTAATGATACGATGTTTGAATGCCGACTATAATAAAATTGCCGCACTTACATTAAAGCTTAAAGATATTTTTGAACAGACAAGGATTATTAGGGTTACTACTGAGTTAGGAACCGACATAACAATGGATATTACCGGGCGAAAAGCTTTTGCAAGTAAAGGACTATTCCACGCAAAAGGTGAGAGTGGAAATCTTCCCACCGGAGAAACATTTGTTGCACCATTGGAAGGGAAATCTGACGGAGTATTTGTTGTTGATGGCTCAATGGCCGGTATCGGAGTTCTTAATAAACCGATTACTATTAAAGTTGAAGCCGGTTTTGCTACTGAAATTACCGGCGGCTTACAGGCAAAAAAATTGGTCAGCATCCTCGATAAGCATGGAAAAGACGCAAGAAATATTGCTGAGTTCGGTGTAGGCACTAACCACAAAGCTAAAATAAGCGGTATTCTGCTGGAAGATGAAAAAGTTATGGGCACTATTCACATTGCTCTTGGTGACAATAAATCAATGGGTGGTAGTGTTGGTGTTGCAAGTCATCTGGATGGTGTCTTGTTAAAGCCCACTGTTTACTTTGATGAAAAGGTTATTATGAAAAAGGGAAAACTTTTGGTTGGTTAAATTGATTTGACGAGAAAGATGTAAAGAATAAAAATCAAAATAAAAATACCGGCTATAACCAAAACAAATTTTAATGAAATGCTTTTTCCATCTTTTTTAATTTCTGGTTTAGAAGCCGGGAATAGTTCACTTACTTGTTCTCTTCTGCCATCAAAATAATCTAATTGAATAATCAACTCGCCGTTAATATCATATTTCAAATCTTTTCCGTTTCTCTGCCCATCTTCAAATGAAATCTGTTCTTTTAATTTTCCGTTCTTATAATAAATCTGAGTCAAACCGTTTTCTTTACCCTGTTTAAAAATTTTTTCTCCTAACAGTTCACCGGTTTCATAGTAAAATTTTGACGATCCGTCCGGGACCCCTTCTTTATAATTCCATTCGCCTTTAATGCTTCCGCTTTTGTAGAAAGTCTGTACTAATCCTTCTACTTTATCATCAATATGGGATTTCTTTTCTTTAATTGAACCGCATAGATAATATATTTTAACCGGTCCATTTTTAATACCGTCTTCATAATTTATTTCTGCTTTAAGTTCCCCGTTTTCATAAAAATATTTTCCCAGCCCATGAATCTGACCGTTACGGTAATTTGTATTGCTCTTTATAATTCCATCCGGATAATAAAGAATTGAAATACCGTCTTTCTTATTTTCTGTATATTCGGTTTCTTCTTTAAGATTACCGTCTTCGTAATAAAGTTTAACTTTTCTTTTAAGGTATCCATCAAGCGGAATTCTTTCTTCTTTAAGATTTCCGTTTGAATAAAAACTTTGAAAGACTGCTTCTTTGCTCATGTTAACAGATTAAAATTTTTCAAATGCAAGATAATTTTATTTAGTGTATAATTTCAAATAGAAAAACTTAAAAAAATATTGAAATGGGGAATTTTTGAAATTCCTTTGTCTTTTTGGTATATTTGCACACTAAAAATTCAAGTTTGCACATCAGATGAACATTCTAAAATCTTTAAATCCTGAGCAGCGTGCAGCTGTTGAACATTTTGAAGGCCCTTCAATGATAGTTGCTGGGGCCGGTTCCGGCAAAACGCGTGTTCTTACATACAAAATTGCATATTTAATTGAAAAAGGCTTTGAACCTGAATCTATACTTGCTTTGACTTTTACAAATAAAGCAGCAAATGAGATGAAACAAAGAATAAAAGAACTGGTAGGTTCAAGCGCCGCCAGGATCTGGATGGGTACTTTTCATTCCATTTTTGCCAAAATTCTAAGAATCGAATCAGATAAGATTGGGTACAGAAGTAATTTTTCGATTTACGATACTGAAGATTCTGTTGCTCTTGTAAATACTATTTTACAGGAACTGAACATAAGTACGGAAAATATTTCTGCAAGTTTTGTTCACCATAAAATAAGCAACCTTAAAAATCATCTTGTATATCCCAAAGAGTATAACCAGAATATGGCTTCAACTCCGGTTGAAAAGAAAGTAGCTGAAATTTATGAGGAGTATAATAAACGGCTTGCTGAAAATAACTCAATGGATTTTGATGATCTTCTTATCAAACCGATGGAGTTGTTTAATCAGAATGATAAGATTCTTCAGAAGTATAAAAAGAAATTCAATTACATTCTTGTTGATGAATACCAGGATACAAACCGCGCACAATATGAGCTCTTGAAATTGTTGGTTAATACGAAAAGAAATATATGTGTGGTTGGAGATGACGCTCAAAGTATTTATGGTTGGCGCGGCGCTGATATAAGGAACATGCTTGACTTTGAAAAGGATTTTACAAAAGCAAAAATTTTCCGGCTTGAACAAAATTACAGGTCAACTAAAAAAATTCTTGCCGCTGCAGATTCGATAATAAAGAATAACAAAGATCAGATTGTTAAAACTCTCTGGACAAACAATAATGACGGCGAACAACTTTCACTGCTTAGATGCTCTGATGAAAAGGATGAATCACATCAGATTACGAAGCTTATTAAAGAAGAGATTACAAAGAAGAAATTGCAGTACAAAGATTTTGCTGTTCTCTACAGGATAAATGCGCAATCCCGTGCTATGGAAGAATCATTCAGAAGAGACAAAATTCCTTATCAGATTATCGGCGGAGTTGAATTCTACAAAAGGAAAGAAGTAAAAGATATTATAGCTTACCTTCGTGTTCTGAATAACCAGAATGATGAAGAAAGTCTGTTAAGAATTATGAATTTCCCCCAGCGTGGAATCGGTAATACTTCAATATCAAGAATGATTGCTTTTGCCCGTAAATTAAATTTAACCCTTTTCGATACCATGTCAAGAATCTTTGAAGTAATTGAAGTAAAGGAAAGGATCCAGAAGAATGTAAAAGCTTTTAAATTGTTACTGGATAAGTATATTGATCTTAAATCTAAGTTATCGGTTGTTGAACTTATGTCTGCGTTGATTGATGAACTGGCAATCCTGCGAATTTATAAAGAGGAGAATACACAGGAATCAATAGCAAGGTATGAAAACGTACAGGAATTAATAAATGCTATCAGTGATTTTGCAAAGACAAGTCCTAATGCCGGTATTGAAGAATATCTTGCCGATGTATCTCTCGTTTCCAACATTGACAGTATGGATGAAAACAACCACGTTACTTTGATGACTACACATAGTGCAAAAGGGCTGGAGTTTCCTGTTGTGTTTATAACCGGGATGGAAGAAGATATTTTTCCACTTGCCCCTAAGTTCAATGCGGATTCAAGGCTTGAAGAAGAAAGAAGACTTTTCTATGTTGCAATAACAAGAGCAATAAGCAAAGTGTTTATTACATATTCAAGATCAAGATACAGGTTCGGTGAAGTTGCATATCAAAGCAGGTCAAGATTCATTGATGAACTTGATCCATCAACTTACATTGAATTAAACGGTGCCGGTGGAAGGAAATCCGGACGGAGAAGTAAAAAATCTGATGTTTACTTTGAAGCTTTTGATGATTTTGAATATGATTTTAACCAGGAACAGAAATCATTAAGAGTTGGCAGCCGTGTACAACACGAATTGTTCGGCAACGGAAAGGTGCTTGCAATTTCCGGGCAGGGAGATATGCAGAAGGTAACGGTTAACTTCGATGATATTGGTTCAAAACAATTACTTGTAAAGTTTGCAAAACTTAGAATTCTTTAATCAGTATTAGACTGACATTAACAAAAATTTCTTTTTGAGAATAAGTATCAAACATAAATTATAATCAACTAAATAGGAGATAACGAAATGAGAATAGGAATATTGACGGGTGGAGGAGATTGTCCTGGTTTAAATCCGGTTATTCGTGCGGTTGTTAGAAAAGCAATTCAGAACGGTCATGAAGTTGTTGGTTTTACAGAAGGCTGGCGCGGATTACTTGAAAAAAAATATATTACACTTGATCTTGAGGCGGTTTCAGGTATTTTACATCGTGGTGGTACAATTCTGAAAACTTCACGTACTAATGTATATAAAATTCCTGATGGCGAAACAAAGATTATTGCTAACTTAAAAGAATGCGGTATTGATGCATTGGTTGCTATTGGTGGAGAAGATACACTTGGTGTTGCCAATAAATTAGCTAAAGCTGGCGTTCAGGTTGTTGGTGTTCCAAAAACAATTGATAACGATTTAAATTCTACTGATTATACATTTGGTTTTGATACTGCCGTTAATATCGCAATGGATGCAATCGACAGATTACATACTACTGCAGAATCTCATAACCGTGTAATGGTTGTTGAAGTAATGGGAAGACACGCAGGCTGGATTGCATTACATGCAGGAATAGCTGGTGGCGCAGATGTTATTTTAATTCCTGAAAAGCCATTTAAGATTACTGAAGTATGCAATCTTCTTAAGAAGAGACACTCAAGAGGTAAATCATTTAGTATTGTAGTTGTTTCCGAAGGCGCTAAATGGGATACAGATGATAAAGATGATGATGGTTCATTCGTGCTTCAAACTATGGAAAAAGATTCTTTCGGTCATGTAAGACTTGGCGGTATTGGTAATTTGCTTGCAAATGAAATTGAAAAACGTACCGGTTTTGAAACAAGAACTACAGTGCTTGGTCACATTCAACGTGGTGGTTCTCCAACCGCATACGATAGAATGCTTGGAACACGTTTTGGCGTTTTTGCTGCTGAATTAGTTGAAGAGAAAAAGTGGGGAATGATGGCTGCATTAAAAGGAACCGATATTGTTGCCGCTCCTTTGGCTGATGCTGTTGGTACACTTAAAACCGTTGATGAAGAACTTTATAAAGTTGCCGAAACTTTCTTTGGTTGATAAAATTAATTCTGTCCGGGTAGTTAATATCCGGACAGATTTTTCTCTTCCGAATGACTTCATATCTGGTTACATACTTTTTACAGAGTTGCTCTTCACAAGAACATAATTCATTGCCAATCATTATTACCTGAAAAGATGCTGTCTGCATAGGCTTTACACTTTCACTTTGATTCTTTTAATTTATTGTTGTAATATTCACGCAGTAATTTTTAAACTTCCGGAGTATTGATGATAAAAAATTACCGTCTGAATTTAATAATTCTGCTACTGCTTTTGCCGGTCAGTACATCTTTCTCTTTCAGTTACTTTAACATTGCCCCAAACGATACACCGCTTTATAAAAAAAATAAAATCTACGAACAGCAGGTTGGTTTTTATAATATCTATAAAACAAAACATGCAAAGATTGTTATGCTTGGTAATTCAATTACCTATGGCTGTAACTGGAGTGAGCTTCTTGGGCGAAACGACATTGTAGGCAGGGGAATTACCAGTGATAACATTGAAGGTTACCTTGCAAGGATAAATTACGTCTTCAAATTAAAACCGAAAGCTTGTTTTATAATGGGTGGTGTAAATGACATCTTTGCGGGATTTACCGTTGAACAGATTTTCAACAATTATAAAAAACTTGTTGATACTCTTATAAGCAGAGAGATTAAGCCGGTAATTCAATCAACATTGTTTGTTAATCCAAAGTGGAAAAACACTGAAGGAAAGAATCTGCTTATTACGCAGTTAAATGATAAACTAAAAAATCTTGCTGAATCAAAGGAACTTGTTTATATAGATTTGAATTCCCGGTTGATTGATGGTAAAAATCTGAAAGATGAGTTTACGACGGATGGAGTTCACCTTACCTGGAAGGCTTATAGGATTTGGGGAGAAGAATTAGAAAAAATCCTGTTCAAATTGAAAATATAACTTGCCTGGAAATATAATGGAAAAAGAAAATAAAGCCGGACAACCATTTTTAATCTTCTTAATTACAATAATACTCCTGTTATTACTTTCTCTTCAAACGGGAAACATAAATATTTGGGGTGTTCAATTAAGAAAAGTTGATATGCTTTCTGATATAAAAATTGATCAATAAATACAGAGGGAATCATGATCAAAGAACTTTACAGCAGTAATAGAATTCTCTGGAACAGATGGTTTGAAAATGCACAAAGAAATCCTGATAAGGATGCAATCATTCATTGGGTTGCGGGAGAAGAACCGTTTAGATGGACTTTTGAATCGTTGTTAACTCAGGCAGAAAGTTTTGCTGTTAAGCTAAGAGAGAATGGAATTAAACGCGGTGATGTTTGCGCATTAATTATTCGTCACAATAAATATTTCTATCCTATCTATCTCGCAATTGATTGCGTTGGCGCTATTCCCGCTGTTCTTGCATATCCGAATCCAAGGTTACATCCGGATAAATTCAGGCAGGGAATCGAAGGCATGTCTCAGCGTTCCGGACTTGACTGGATATTAACTGAAAAGGAACTTGAGCCAACAATAAGACCCTTGGCAGTAAAAGAGAACAGCTCAATTAAAGGATTGTTCTTTCCACTTGAATGGGAAAAGGATTTGGTTCCATCAGGAAAAATACTTGAAGAATTAATTGAAACGCATCGTGATATTAAAAGTACGGATCCGTTTTTGCTTCAACATTCATCAGGCACTACCGGTTTGCAGAAACCTGTATTACTTTCTCATAATGCAATTTTACAGCATGCTGAATTTTACGGTGAATCAATTGCACTAAATGAGAATGATAAAATTGTAAGCTGGCTCCCTTTATATCACGATATGGGTTTAATTGCTGCATTTCACCTTCCGCTTGCATTTGGAATTCCTTCAGTTCAGATTGATACTTTTGAATGGGTCCTTGTTCCTTCACTTTTGCTGGAAGCAGTCTCAAAGGAAAAAGGAACTGTATCCTGGCTTCCTAATTTTGCTTACAACATGATGGCAGATAAAATTATTGATGAAGATATCGAAGGAATAAATCTTGAAAGCTGGCGCTTGTTAATTAATTGCAGCGAGCCGGTAAGGGATGAAAGTCATAAAAAATTTATTACACGATTTAAACAATATGGATTAAACCCAAATTCTCTTTCCTGCTGTTATGCAATGGCAGAAACAACTTATGGCGTTACTCAAACCACACCAATGCAGGAACCGGTCGTTTTATCGGTTGACCGGATAGAACTTTCAAAAGGAAATGTTAAACTAAATGGTAACGAAGAAAATGCAAGGTTGTGCGTTTCCTCCGGTAAAACAATCAAAGGTTGTGAAGTTAGAATTGTGGATGATAAAAGACTTGATTTGCCTGATGGGAGTGTAGGAGAGATTGCAATAAAATCTGTTTCAATGTTTGATGGTTATAGGAATTATCCTGAAAAGACTGCAGAAGTTTTAGTTGATGGATGGTATTATAGCGGCGACTACGGCTTCTGTTATGAAGGTGAGTATTATATTATTGGAAGAAAGAAAGATATTATAATTGTTGCCGGAAATAATATTTATCCTGAAGATATTGAAGATGCAGTTAGTAAAGTTGAAGGAGTTATACCAGGCAGGGTAATTGCATTTGGTGAAGATGACCCTGAAATGGGAAGTGAACAGATTTCCGTTGTAGCGGAAACTAATATTGTTGATGAGGATGGACAAAAAAAATTGAAGATGGAAGTGATTAAAGCTGGGATGGCGATGGACGTCTCGTTAAGAAATATTTATTTCGTTCCTTCAAGATGGCTCATTAAAAGTTCTGCCGGTAAACCAAGCAGAAAAGCCAACAAAGAAAGATTATTAAGTGGTGAAGAAATTAAATGGAGTAAAATATGATATCACAAGAATTAAAAGAGACAATCTTAAAAGCTCTTAAACTTGAAGATTGGGATATAACTGATGAAACAATTGCTCCCCAGGTACCGGGTTGGGATTCATTAAATCATGTTAATGTAATCTTAGCTGTAGAGAAACATTTTAATGTTCATTTCAAAAATATAGAAGTGCTAAAACTTAAAAATGTAGGCGACTTACAAAGGCTGGTCGATTCCAAAAAATAGATTTCTGCGGCTCTCTGCGGTACTCCGAAGCTCTCTATGTAATAAGACTTCCTGAAGAACTTACACAGAGAACCACGGAGGAGACACAGAGAACCACTGAGAAGGAAAACTTTTATTATGTTCAACAATATTGACACAAATAAAATATTACAGCTTTTCATTTATAATCCCCGCGATCCTCTATTGTTCAGCAGCGGATTTTTCATTTTTATTTTCTTCTTCTTCCTGATGTTTCTGTGGCTTGTTAGAAATAATAAGAATATCCGGGTTGGATATATCTTGCTTTTCTCGCTCTTCTATTATTATAAAGTTAGCGGCATGTTCTTTCTACTTTTAGCCGGTACTGCAGTATTTAATTTCTTTATGGGAAAACAAATTGCTTACTTTGAATACGGATGGAAACGTAGGATTGTCCTTATATTCTCAGTTCTTGTTAATGTTGCTATATTATTTTATTTCAAGTACACAAACTTTTTCATCGAAGTATATAATGAAATTCAAAACAGTTCTGTCGAATTTGTCGATATTATTGTGCCAATCGGAATTTCATTTTATACATTCAAATCACTTAGTTACCTCTTCGATCTTTATCTTGAAAAAATAGAGCCGGAAAAGAATTTATTTAACTTTTCCTTATATGTATGCTTCTTTCCAAATCTGTTGGCAGGACCAATAGACCGTGCAGAAAAATTTCTTCCGCAGATAAAGGAAAAACTTTTTATCTCCAAAGAAGATATAGGCAAGGGATTGTTTCTTATTATGTCAGGCATAATCAAGAAATTAATTATTGCAGATTATATCAGCCTGAATTTTGTTGACCGTGTTATGGATGAACCATTAAGGTTTACTGGAGTTGAAAATCTTTTTGCCACTTATGGGTATGCGCTTCAGATCTATTGCGATTTTTCAGGTTACTCAGATATAGCAATTGGTTTAGCATTGCTAATGGGTTTTAAACTGATGGATAATTTTAATAATCCTTATAAAGCAACAAGCGTGGCTGATTTCTGGCGCAGATGGCACATCTCACTTTCAAGCTGGCTGCTGGATTACATTTTTAAACCTTTACAAATGAGCTGGAGAAATCTAAGAATAGTTGGAAACGCTTTAGCCGTAATTGTAACATTTGTAATATGCGGATTCTGGCATGGAGCAAACTGGACTTTCATTATCTGGGGTTTGATACATGGTTTGTTTATGGCATTTTCTATATTTACCAAAACTCCAAGAACATGGATACAAAGAAAACTTCACCTTGAGAATACAAAATTCCTAAAGGTGGTTCAGGTATTTATAACATTTAACTTGGTTGCGTTTGCATGGGTTTTCTTCAGGGCTATAACATTTCAATCGGCATTAGATGTTTTCAGCCAGATGTATTATTTCTTCCACCCGGAGGTGTTTGTACAATTTGTTCAGGGTTATCCTGCCATCAGTATAATGATTTTTGCTGCACTGTTGTTGCATTTTCTACCTTACAAAGTGGAAGAGAAAACAATTCAATTAATTACTAATACGCCGCTTGTAGGTAAAGCTATTATGCTTACACTTATAATCTGGATAGCAACACAAGTAAGATCATCTGAGTTACAGCCGTTTATTTATTTCCAATTCTGATTAGAATAAAATGGTATCAAGAAGGAAATTTATAATATCGTCAACAGTTGCTGGAGCCGGATTAGTAACCGGATATAAACCTGATGTTAAAGATGCAGGATTTTCTATAAGCCAACAACAGAATCTACCAGTTGTAATTTCAACCTGGCAGCACGGTCTTGCAGCAAATGAAGTTGCCTGGGAAATTCTTTTAGATAATGGAAGAGCGTTAGATGCAGTTGAGCAGGGAGTAAGAATAACTGAAGCTGATCCGAATATAACCAGTGTAGGATATGGTGGTTTTCCTGATAGAGACGGCAACGTTACTTTAGATGCTTGTATTATGGATGAAAATGGTAATGCAGGATCTGTTGCATTCCTTCAACATATCATGCACCCGATTTCTGTAGCAAGGTTGGTTATGGAAAAAACTCGTTACGTAATGCTTGTTGGAGAGGGTGCTTTGAGATTTGCACTTGCCAATGGATTTAAAGAAGAAAATCTGTTAACTGAACAATCTAAAGCTGCCTGGGAAAAATGGATTAAAGAAAATAATTATACTCCCTATAAACCAGATGAAAATAATCACGATACGATCGGAATGATTGCGTTGGATAAAAATGGAAATTTATCTGGTGCATGCACTACGAGTGGATTGGGTTTTAAAATGCATGGCAGAGTTGGCGATTCGCCGATTATTGGTGCGGGCTTATATGTTGATAACGAAGTAGGCGCTGCAACTGCAACAGGTTTGGGTGAAGCAATAATCAAAATTGTAGGATCTCATCTTGTAGTTGAACAAATGAGAATGGGGAAGTCACCGACTGAAGCCTGCAAGGTAGCAGTTGAGAGACTACTGAAAAAAGTTAAAGGTTTTTCTGATATAGCCGGTTTTATCGCTTTGAATAAACAAGGTGAATATGGAGGATATTCGACTAATTATGGATTTCAATATGCAGTCTTTTCAAAGGGTGAAAATAAATTATTCAATTCAGAGTTTGCAAAGTAATATTCCATTCTTCAGGAAGATTAATAAATGTAAAATACTTCTCAGCAAAAAAAACTTTTGCCTTTTCAGCTTCATCAACTGAATTAAAAATACCAAACACGGTTGAACCGCTTCCGGTCATCAGGCTTAACTTCGCCCCAAAACTATAAAGCTTTTCTTTTATCTCTTCAATTTCATGATGCTTGTTGAAAGCATACTCTTCAAAATCATTTGTTACTTTGGTTATATAATTGGAAGGCTGAGTTAGTTTTATTCCTGTTAATTCTTTCAGATTAAACATAGCCGGTTTTGATTTTATATTTTTATATGCTTCTGCGGTTGAAATATGAATTCCGGGATTAACGAGAAGAATCGCGTAAGGAATTTCGAAATCAATTAAGGTTAACTTCTCTCCGCGTGATTCTGCGAATGATGGTTTGGGAAAAATAAAGAATGGTACATCCGAACCAAGTTGAAGTGCAAAACTTCTTAATTTATCTAAATCATATTTTAGCCTAAACATATCATTAAGAGAAAGCAATGTGGCTGCCGCATCGGAACTGCCACCGCCTAATCCCGCACCAAGTGGAATATTTTTTTGCAACTCAATTCTAACATTAATCTTCTTCCTCGATTCGTTTTCCAAAAGATTCTTTGCTCTGATTATTAAATTGTCCTCCGTCTGAAGAGTTTTATCCGAGCAGGTGAATTCAAATTTATTACTTCGGGTAAAACGGAGTTCATCATACAAATCTTTTAGCGGATAAAAAATTGTTTCAAGGTTATGATAAGCGTCCTCCCGTTTTGAAATAACATTTAATCCGAAGTTTATTTTTGCGGGTGCTTTTATTTCGATGTAATCAATCATTTAATATCTCGTGAAGTAATGTAATTGCTTAATTGTAAAGTATGGTGAGGGTTGGAACCGCAGCAGCTTCCTACAAAAGCCGGTTTAAAAGGAAGAATCTGTTTTACTATCTCAAGGTATTCATATTCATCAACTCCGCAGGAAATATTCTTGTCTTTATAATCTCCGGTGCCGCAATTCAAATAGAATCCCCAGTTTATATCATTTGGAATTTTGTGAACCACTTTCAAAAACAAATCCGGCATGATGCAGTTGAACCCGATGGCTAAAGGATTAAACTGGGATACGAATTTTACCATATCAAATAAACTTTCGCCGGATAGAAGTTTTTCTTCATCTGTAAAAAACAAACTTAGAATAAAACTAACCTGGTTATCCGAACAGTAATTACAGATGATTTCAATTTCATCAAGGTGGCTTTGAGTTTCGTTCAGTATAAAGTCGCACCCGTAAGAATGAAGCAGTGAAATATGCTCTTCATGATTTTTCTTAAGTTCACTAAGTTCAACTATTCTTTCAGCCTGGTAACAATCCTCTGCCGGGGCATTAGAACCTGCAATTAAAATATCAGAACCATCTATTGCTTTTTTTGCCATATTGATTCCTGCCCTCACCAACTCATCACTTGAATGTTCTGAATCTTTCAAAGCCACAGGGTTTGTTCTGAATGTATTTGTAGTGATAATATCAGCTCCGGCAAGAATATATTCTTTATGAATGCGGATAATCTCTTCCGGATTTTTAATGTTAGCAAGACTTGTCCAGGAAGAATCATCCGAAGCAAAACCTCTATGCTGCAGCAGGCTGCCGATTGCACCGTCTAAAATTAAAGGTCTGTTGATTCGTTTCGCATGAGAAAAAATATATCTGAGATAATTTTTCATTGATTCATCCATTATTACTTCTTTCTGCTTTCAAAATATTTTACTATCTCGTCTTCCATTCTTTTCAAATCAATCATCTTAATGCATTCAAGATCATAAGGGCATTGTTTTTTCCAGCAAGGAGAACATTCCAAATCAGGTTGAAAGAGTTTAACACCACGGTCGTATAAATCAATTTCTGTCCGGCAGCTAACGCCAAACCAGGCAATAACAAATTTTTTCAGTGCAATTGCTAAGTGCATCCCGAAAGAATCTCCGCTAACAACAACATCTGCAATATCCATAAAACAGGCGCCTCTTCTCACTCCAAGATTTGTTGGAGTGTTAATAATTTTATTTTCTAAGAAGCGAGAGTAAATTTGTGTATTCCTATCTTTATCTTCAGGTCCTCCTAAGAGAATAATTTTATATTTATTATAACCAAGCAATTGTTCAATTAAATTGATGTGCTGCTCTATAGTCATCTTTTTATTTGGATACAAATTTGAGCAGCCTGTGTTAAAACCGATCACCAAATCGTCATCATTAATTCCGACTTCCTTTTTGTAAGAAGAAATAAATTCCTGTTCCTCTTTAGAAAAATTAAAAACATATTCATCGCGTTTATAATCTAATTCAAATGTTTCTGCAAGATAATCCTGCCCGGTACGTTGATTAACCTTAAATTTAAAATGATCGTCCATTCCAAGACGATAATTATACTCGGAGCCTTTGTTCAGAGGAATAATTTTTCCGTTATTGTTTATTCCAAATCCCATATAGTTTTTAGCTTTAACACTTTGTGCAAGTGCTCCTGATCGAAGAGATTTATCAACATTCATTACGTAATCAAATTCCATCTGGCTAAGAATTGAAATGGTTTCAAAATCATACGGCAATACTTTATCAACTAATGGATTAAGATGAAGCAGAGGAACAGTGATTGGCAAAGTAACCCACCAGATTGTCGATTCAGGAAATTTCCTTTTGATGCCCTGCAACTGAGCGGTCGTCATCAGGATATCTCCCATCGCATCAAGATTTATGATCAGAATTTTCGTTCCCATTGGGATACAATCCTTGCAGCCGTCTTCCCAGCAGTTATGATCAGGGAAACAGGGTTTATAACCGGTGA
>CAZIDB010000071.1:0-20105 GCA_964537965.1 uncultured Melioribacter sp.
GAAGATATTGGCGTTGTAGGATTTGATGATATCTTTGTAAGCCAGTTCCTTACTCCGCGTTTAACAACTGTTCACGTTCCTATTTTTGAAATTGGTAAAGCAGCTGCCGAAATGCTTCTAAAAAAAATAGATATTAATAACCACGATGAAAACAATCACATCCGCATTACTACCGGAATAGTTGTTGGAAAATCGTGTAAACAAATGAACCAGTAATTCCCGGAATAAATGATGAAACAATTTGATACTGACTATGGAAAATTTTCTGAAGATGGAAATGAATATATAATTAAAACTCCGGCAACACCTAAGCCATGGATTAATATTATTTCTAATGGTGATTATGGACTTGTTGTATCTCAGTCCGGCGGAGGATTTAGCTGGCAAACTCACTCGGAATTTAACAGACTGACGAGATGGCATCAGGACCTGGTACAGGATAACTGGGGCAAGTACATATACATCAAAAATAATGATACCAATGAAATATGGAGCCCAACCTGGCAACCTGTTAAGACAGAACTTGATTCTTACGAGTGCAGATATGGATTTGGTTACAGCGTCTTTACAACTGAGTATAAAGGAATTAAAGTTGAACTGACAATCTTTGTCCCGTTCGATGATTCGCTTGAAATATGGGATATTAAAATTTTTAATCAAACTCAGAATAAAATTGATCTTTCCTTCTTTACATATTTTGAATGGTGTCTCGGTTCCTCTGCAGATCATCACAGAGAATTCCACAGAACTTTTATTGAGACTAAGTTTGATAAAAAATTAAATTCAATTGTTACCGGAAAAAGAATTTGGGAAATTCCTCTTGGAGACAGAGGCCATTGGAATATTGAATATGAATATAAAGGATTTTTTGCCTGCAGTAAAAAGGCAACTTCATTTGAATGCGACAAAGAGAAATTCCTTGGGCAATACGGGAGTGTATCTTCACCTAAAGCAATTATTGAAAATAAACTTTCTAACACAAGCGGAATCTGGTATGATCCAATCGGTTCATTAAAGATTGATATTCAATTAAATGAAAACGAAGTAGACAGGTTTGCATTTTATCTTGGTTTGAAAAAAAATGAAAATGAAATTGCACCAACATTAAAAAAATATAAATCCTACAAGCTAATTGATAAGGCACTTGAATATGTAAAATCAAGATGGCAGGAAATGTTTGCAACGCTTGAAGTTCAGACTCCTGATGATGCAATGAATCTTCTTGTTAATAAATGGTTGCGTTACCAGGCAATTACAGGAAGACTTTGGGGAAGATCTGCTTACTATCAGCAGAGTGGTGCGTTCGGATTCAGAGATCAGTTACAAGACAGTTTAGTTTTCCTACCTATTGATACTTCATTAACAGAAAAACAAATTAAGCTGCATGCCCGTCATCAATTTAAAGATGGAACAGTTCTGCACTGGTGGCACCCGATTAGCGAAACAGGACTTGCAACCAAAATGACTGACGACTTACTCTGGCTTCCATTTTTATTAATTCATTACCTGTATGAGACAAACAATTATAAATTCTTAGATACAAAAGAACCGTATTATGATGATCCGAAAAAATCAGATTCATTATTCGAGCACTCAAAGAATGCAATTAACAGGGTGCTGAAGAGATTAAGCAAACGCGGCTTACCCTTAATTGGCGCAGGCGACTGGAATGATGGTTTAAGCGCAGTTGGTCTTGATATGAAAGGCGAATCAATCTGGTTGGCAGAATTTCTCTACTACATCTTAATTAATTTTGAAAAGATTGCACGGAAAAAAGGAAAGAAAAGATTAGCGGAAAGATATTCTGAAAAAGCAAAAGAGCTGAAGAAGTCATTTGATAAATATGCGTGGGATGGTGATTGGTTCTGGCGAGCAACAAAAGACAGCGGCAAAAAAATTGGCAGCGCAGAAAATAAAGAAGGAAAAATTTATCTCAATGCTCAATCCTGGGCAGTGATAAGTGAAATCACTTCAGAAGAGTACAAACAAAAAGCTATGGATGCTGTACGTACTCATCTTGTAAAAGATATTGGTCCGGTTCTTCTTTACCCGGCTTATACAAAACCAGATAAATACATTGGATATCTTTCCCGTTATGCTGCGGGTAAAAGAGAAAATGGTGGTGTATATATGCACGCAGCTACATGGTCAATCTGGGCTTATTCGTTGTTGAAAAGAAGTGATGATGCTTATGATATGTTTAAAAGAATTTGCCCGGTATACAATGGAATGAATCCCGATAAATGGAAGGCAGAGCCTTACGTTAATCCGGGTAATATTGATGGACCTCAGTCAGTATTTTATGGAATGGGTGGCTGGACTTGGTATACCGGTTCGGCATCCTGGTACCAGAAAGTATGTGTTGATTGGATACTTGGTATCCGCGCATCAGAAGAAGGATTGATTATTGATCCGAGCATTCCAAAAGAATGGAAAGAGTATTCCGTTAAAAGAACTTTCCGTAGTACAGTTTATAATATTAAAGTTCTTAACCCGGAAAAGGTTTCCTGCGGAGTAAAATCAATTACCATTGACGGGACAAAGATAGAATCAAATTATTTAATTAAGCCGGTTAATAAAAAACATGTAAGTGTTGAAGTGATTCTTGGAAAATAGTTTTATGCAAAAAGTAAAACAGAATTTTAAAAGATGAATAACGATAACAAAAATATAGTTTCTCTCAACGGCGAATGGAATTTTATTCCTGATGAAGAAATGAAACTTCAGGTTGAAGAAGTAATTGAAATGTTCGGGAAAGAAAAGGGTCATCGGGCAATGTTGATTCCTAACAACTGGCAGTTGGGAGGACTTAATAATTTCTCCGGCGCTGTCTGGTTTATTCAATCTTATGATTTTGCAGATTCAACCGATTCATTAAATATTCTTAAGTTCAACGGAGTTGATTATAATGCTGATGTCTGGCTGAATCAAAAATATATTGGTCACCACGAAGGTTATTTCCAGCAATTTTACTTTGATATTTCTACTTCAATTAAGAATGGCAATAATCTTTTAATTGTGAAAGTATCTTCGCCCAAAGAAGAACCCAAAACTGTTTGGCCATTAAAAAAGAAATTGATTAAAGGAATTTTTAATCATCACGATTGCAGACCTGGAGCATGGAGTTTTGAATATGGGCAGGATTTGAATACTGGCGGAATATGGAATGATGTTTTTATTGAACGATGTAAGAATATCTATATTGATAGCATTCAAGTCACTCCAAAGCTGAATGATAAAAGAAACGCCGCTTCAATAAAAGTTGTGATTGATTATGAACTGAATCTGAATACTCCAATAAATGATGATGTACTTATTCAGTTCGTTTCTCCTTCGGGTGAAATAATTGAAAAGAAAATTCAACTTGAGTTCCAACCCGGAAAGAATCAATTAATTTTTGTCCAGACAATTCATCAGCCTGAATTGTGGTGGAGTTGGGATACCGGTGATCAGAACTTTTATCAATTAAAGTTAAAGAGTGAAAGTATAAACGAGAAACATGTACAGTTTGGAATCCGTGATGTTAAGCTTGATGAACAAGAACAATTTTATCTTAATGGTGAAAAACTTTTCCTCCGCGGAACCAACATAATACCAACACAATGGTTAAGTGATTTTACAAAAGAAAAAATTCATTCTCTCGTTTCTTTAATGAAGGAAGCGAATATAAATATTGTTCGCGTTCATGCCCATGTTAGCAGGAAAGAGTTTTATGAAGAATGCGATAAGCAGGGAATTTTAATCTGGCAGGATTTTTCTCTTCAATGGACTTACGATGAATCTGAAGAGTTTGCAGCAAATGCTGTAAAGCAGATCAAAGAAATGACGAAGCAACTGAATAACTATTCTTCAATTGCATTCTGGTGCTGCCACAACGAACCAGGCGACCAGATTAAAACTCTTGACCCGCTTTTATATGATGCTGTTTTATCTGAAGACACTTCAAGAATTATCCGTCTTGCTTCAAATTATGAAGAGCACGCTTATGACGGCTGGTACTGGGGAAACAAAGAACATTATGCTGCTGCACCAATGGGTCCTTTGGTAACAGAGTTTGGTGCACAAGCAATTCTCGGAATTAAATCTCTTCAAAAATTTATGACTGACGATGAGATTTATAAACCTGATTGGAAAAAATGGAAGTACCATGATTTTCAATATGAACAAACTTTTCATATCGCAGGAATTGAACCGGGGAATGATGTGAATGAGTTAATTGATAATTCACAGAATTACCAGTCAGAACTACTTCAGGCATCAATTGATTTTTACAGGCGCAAAAAGTTTAATGGTATAAACGGCATATTCCAGTTTATGTTTGTTGATTGCTGGCCTTCAATTACATGGTCCGTAATTGATTATTACGGTGAAAAGAAGAAGGGCTTTTATACATTGAAGAATGCGTACCAACCTGTATATGTTTCCTTAAGGATGCGTCAGACAAAATATTTCCCGGATGGCAAACTTAATTTTGATTTGTGGATAATCAATGATTTACTCGAATCATTTGATAACCTTTCGCTTAGAATTTATTTTGATGAAACTATAATTCATCAGATTTATTACCTGAAACTTCTTCCAAATGATGTTCAGTTTATTGATTGGGAAAAACTAATGCTTGATCTCCCTGTTGGTACAGCAAATGGTGAACACCGGATTTATGTTGAACTGTTTGATGAACAATCTTTAAAAGTAATTTCCAATAATTCATCGCGGATATTAATTACATCTAAAAAAGAAATTGAGTATGTAAAAAGTGAAATTGAAAAGGGAGTTATATGAGAAGATACTTACTGCTTACAGCTTTATTAATAATTACTGCAAATTCATTAGCCCAGGATTTTGTTTTCTTTAATGACAGCCCCAACAGTACTTACTATGATGCAAGCTGGGGATACGCAAATTCACCAAGCACTTTAGAAAGAGTAAACAGCAGCAAATTTCCGGTGGATGTTACACACCAATACCTTGGATTAAACTGCCTGAAACTGAAATGGAAATCAAGCTCCGGAGGTGACTGGGGAATTGCAGTTGCTGATCCTGATTGGTCCCCGCATGATATAACAACTAAAGATTATATTACTTTCTGGGTATATACTGAAAGCGCAATCTCAAATGTTGATTTGCCGTTGATGTACCTGGAAGATACCGGCAATACAAAATCTCCTAAACAAAATATTTCAGGTTATGCGCAATCAATTCCTGCAAATGAATGGACAAAAATTACAGTACCGCTAAACATTTTTATCCAGTCACCCGGTAGTGTAAATATGACTATTATAAAAACAGTATTCTTCGGCCAGTCAACTTCAGACGGAGTTGAACATACTTTGTATCTTGATGAATTAAGGATGATTAAATCGGTTGAAGCTGATACGATTCCTCCTTCTGCCCCGGTTATTATTTTCGCAAAAGGATTTGATCGTCATTTTGATGTTAGCTGGACATTCAATCCGGAACCTGATATTGCCGGGTACAGAATTTATCAACTTGAAGATTCAGTTTATAAAATTGTTGGTGAGGCGCGAAGCGAAGAAAATTTCTTCTCTCATTACATTGGTTTACCATATAAGACTAACACTTATAAAGTTCTTGCTTATGATTCTTCCGGTAATCAATCAGAATTAAGCGCCGAAGTTTCAACCGCTACAAAACAACTTACCGATGATGAATTACTTGATATGGTACAGGAAGCAACATTCAGATATTTCTGGGATTATGCTCACCCGGTATCTGGTTTGTCAAGAGAACGAAGAGGTTCAGCTGATGTTGTTACAAGCGGTGGAAGTGGCTTTGGTATTATGGCAATTCCAGTTGGAGTAGAAAGAGGTTTTATTACAAGAGATCAGGCAGTTGAACGAATGCTTAAGATATTAAATTTTCTTAACACGAAAGCAGATAGATTCCATGGGGCATTTTCGCATTGGTTAAACGGTACAACAGGCAAGGCAATTCCATTTTCTACAAAAGATAACGGCGGTGATCTTGTTGAAACCGCCTATATGATTCAAGGTTTGCTTACTGTTAGGCAATATTTCAATCAAAATAATTCTGATGAAGAACAAATAAGAAATCTTTGCACTTCAATATGGGAAGCTGTTGAATGGGATTGGTACCGGAGGTTCACTACAAGTAACTATTTATACTGGCACTGGTCACCCAATTATAACTGGGATATGAACATGACAATTCAGGGACCGAATGAAGCAATGATTGTTTATCTTCTTGCAATCGCTTCTCCGACTCATCCGGTGCCTTCTACTTTATATTTGAATGGTTGGGCAGCAAGTGCAAACTATAAAAACGGAAAAACATTTTATGGAATTCCATTATATGTCGGCTGGAACTATGGCGGTCCGTTATTCTTTTCTCATTATTCTTTTCTTGGATTTGATCCGAGAGGCAGGAAAGATAAGTTTACAAATTACTTCGTCAACAATAGAAATCATACATTAATTAATAGAGCTTACTGCGCAGCAAATCCAAAACATTATTCCGGTTACAGTGCAGTGACCTGGGGTTTAACAGCAAGCGACGATCCCTTTGGTTATAGCGCTCATGAACCAACCAATGATAATGGAACAATAACTCCAAGCGCTGCTTTATCATCTTATGCGTATACACCGGAAGAATCAATGAGTGCACTTAAAAGTTTTTATTTTACTTATGGTGATAAAATCTGGGGAGCATACGGATTTACCGATGCCTTTAATGTAAGCAATAACTGGTATGCTGATAGTTATATTGCAATAGACCAGGGACCAATAATTCTGATGATGGAGAATCAGAGAAGTGAATTGCTGTGGAAAAATTTCATGGCAAACCCGGAAATTCAACCTATGCTTGATGCAATTGGTTTTGTGGCAGACACCAACTCAACCGATGTTGATCCTGATATTAATAAAGATTTATCGTTCAGGCTTTTGGGAAATTATCCGAATCCGTTTAATCCTTCAACAAAAATTAAGTTCTCACTTAATAATGCCCAGGGTATCCGGGTAATAATTTATGATATGCTCGGAAGAAGAATTAAGACTATGGAAAAAGAAAATTTAACTCCCGGTATACATGAAGTTGAATGGAACGGTAAAAATGAATTTGGAGAAGTTGTGAGTTCGGGTGTTTATCTCTATTCAGTTAAAGGAACAGAAAAATCATTAACAGGGAAGTTGATTCTTCAAAAATAATTTAATAAAGATGAAGGGTAGAAAAGTAAATATCACTCTGTTGTTGGCATTTGTAGTGCTTGTAAGCGTTACTGCTTTTTCATTTACAAATAATGAAAAGAGAGTAAAAGAATTGCCGGTGATGCAGTTAGGTGAAGTGAATTCCTCTTCCGAATTAAGTTCGGTTACAGTCTCATCAGATCATAATGTGCAATCTGTTCTGCTGTACTTAAAGTGCATTCAGGATAGTTACTCAACGGACAAGTGGCTCGTACCTGCTATGGAAGATAATTCCGGTCAAACATTTAATAATGCATTAACAGCTATGGCTTTTATATTGACAGGCGAAAAAGAAAGAGCCGAGAGAATTTTAAATTTCTATGCTGGCAGATCAGACACATTAAATACAATTCTAAATAAACAATCATTCTATTATAATGGAGAAGCAAGAGGTTTTTACCAGAATGTTAATTTGGGTGGCGGTTCTTATAGCCCGTTTATTTGCGATAGATGGATGGGAGATAATGTATGGTTGCTTCTTGCATATAAATTTTATGAAAGCAAATATGGATTTAATGAAAAACCATCCTATGAATTTATAGCTCAGTCAATTAAAGAATTATTACTAAACTTTTATGTCGATGATCCGACCGGTCATGGTGGTTTTGTTAAACACGGCTGGCGTTGGGGACCAAGAGATTCTGCCATAATAAGAAATGATTATAAACTTCATGAAACAGATTCGCAAGGTAAACCTGTTGGTCACGAAGAAGGCAATATTGATGCTTATGCTGTTTTTAAAATAATCGGTGAAACGGAGAAGGCTGCGAAGATAAAAGAATGGATTGATTACAGAATGTCTGAGCTTGAAAAAATTCCGAATGTAAGCCTGCCTTTGGATTTATATAGCTGGCGCTCACTGGCATTTACAGATGATGGTGACTATTATAAAAATCTTGTCCTTGTTCCTGAAAATGATCCCAGGTTTAAAAAAGAAGTTTTATTCAATGGCAAAAAAGCTACAGGTTTTTATTCGTCTGCTGCTTCAGATATTCAAAATGTTTGGCTTGATGGATTGGGTCATATGGTTTGTGCATTTTATTCGGCAGGTTATAATGATAAAGCAGAATTCTATTCAAACCAGTTAGATTCTTTTCTTATTGCAAGGACGATTAAAGGCACTTCATCTTTGGCACTTCCGTTTACCGCCAACACAACCGGCGGTTACAATTGGGTTGATATTACAAAAGGATTTTCATCTGCCTGTGCCTGGTATATTTTTGCCAAGTACGCTTTCAACCCGTTTAATTTTAAAACCACCGATACCGGTGAAATTGATAACAGAGAAAGCAACAACATTTTATTTGAGCTTAAACAGAATTATCCTAACCCGTTCAATCCTAATACTAAAATAAAATATACAATTCCAGCCCCTCCATCCGCCATAGGCGGACTCCCCCAAGAGGAGGCTTTAGTTTCTCTTAAGGTTTTTGATATTCTTGGTAAGGAAATTTTTACTCTTGTTAACGAAGAATGGGTAGCAGGTAATTATGAAGTTGAATTCTCTGCCACCAGTGGAAATGCTTCACTGCTTTCCAGTGGTATATATTTTTATGAATTACGTTCCGGAAATTTTGCTTCTACTAAAAAGATGATGCTGGTAAAGTAAGCTAATGATTAGGGTAAAACTAAATAGAAGAATTGGTCTTTACTCCCTCTCCCTTTGGGAGAGGGTTGGGGAGTGGGCTGTATCTCTTTTACTATCTGTTATATTCGTTAGTTGTGGATCTGCCTCTTCCAATAAAGTTGAAATTAATTTCTGGGCTATGGGTGCAGAGGGTGAACAGGTTCAAAAATTGATTCCTGAATTTGAAAAAAGAAATCCCGGTATAACTGTTAAAGTGCAGATGATTCCATGGACAGCCGCCCAGGAAAAATTAATCACTGCATATGCAAGTGAAAATACTCCTGATGCATGTCAGCTTGGAAACACCTGGGTTCCGCAATTTGTAGCGCTCAATGCGCTTGAAGATTTAAATAACTGGTTGCAAAATTCTTCTGTTAAAAAGGAGAGTTATTTTGAGGGGATCTGGAATACTAATGTAATAGATAATAAACCTTACGGGCTTCCATGGTATGTTGATACAAGAGTAATGTTTTATAGGACTGATGTTTTTCAAAAAGCCGGTTTTAGCAAACCACCGGAAACCTGGGATGAGCTTTATACTTTGTGCAGGCGAATAAAAGCAAATGTGAAAGGTGAAGACAAGTATGCAATTTATCTTCCTTCCAATGAGTTTGCTCCGTTTGTAATTTTTGGAATGCAGAATGGCTCTACATTGTTTAAGGATAATGACACTTATGGTGATTTCAGCAATCCAAAATTCAAAGAAGCATTTAACTACCTTATCAAATTCCATAAAGAAGGATTGGCTCCCGTTGGTATCTCACAGGTTACTAATGTTTACCAGGCGTTAGCCGATGAGTATTTTTCAATTTACATCTCAGGTCCATGGAACATAAATGAATTTAAAAGATGGATGACGGGAACTCTTACTGATAAATGGATGACCGCAGCATTGCCTGGGCCACATTCTTATCCCGGCGTTTCTCTTGCCGGTGGGTCAAGTCTCGTGATGTTTAAAGAATCCCAACATAAAGAAGAAGTTTGGAAGTGGTTTGAATATCTCTCTGAACCGGAGACACAAATAAAATTATATCAGTTGCTAAATGATTTGCCATCTGTTAAGGAAGCATGGAAGGATACTTCTTTAACCAACAATAAATATATGAAAGCATTTTATGAACAATTCCAGAATGTTGTTGCCACACCAAAGATTACCGAGTGGGAGCAGATCGCTTTTTCCAAAATTCAGCAGTATGCCGAAATTGCTTCTCGCGGTGCAATGACAGTTGATGAGGCACTTAAGGCTCTGGATGAAGATGTAAATAAAATTCTTGAAAAGAGAAGATGGCTTTTAACAAGGAAATAAAAAACCAAGGAATATTCAAAAGGAAATATGAAGCGCGAAAATAAAATACTTGGAATTTATGCTGCATACTTTTTCCTTGCTCCTGCTGTGGGAGCTATCTTTGTTTTCTTTTTTATTCCTGTTATTGCCGCTTTCATAATAAGCTTTACTGATTTTGACATTTATGCTTTAAGCAGTTTATCAAATACACGCTTCGTTGGGTTTTCAAATTACATTAAACTGTTTGATGACCCGCTCTTCTGGACAGCACTTAAGAATACTTTCTATTACGTTGTTGGTGCAGGCCCAATATCTGTTATAATATCTTTGCTTGCCGCAATGCTTCTTAATTCAAAGCTGGTAAAATTGAAAGCTGTTTTCAGAATGTTTTACTTTGTTCCGGTAGTTACAACATTAGTAGCCGTGGCAATAATATGGCGATTCATTTATCATCCTAAATTTGGATTGTTGAATTACCTGCTCAGTTTTGTTGGAATCAATCCTGTTGACTGGCTTGGAGATCCTAACTGGGCAATGCCGGCAATAATGCTTTTGTCTGTATGGAAAAATTTTGGATACAACATGATAATATTCATTGCAGGATTACAAAATATTCCGGATGAACTTTACGAAGCTGCTGTTATAGAAGGTTCAAACGCCTGGCAGAAATTCAGGAATATAACTCTGCCGCTGCTTACTCCAACCACAATTTTTGTTTGCATTATTACAATGATCGGCTTCTTCCAGTTGTTTGCCGAACCATATATTATGACTCAGGGCGGACCGCTGAATAAAACATTAAGTATAGTAGGGTATATGTACCAGGAAGGATTCCGCTGGTGGAATATGGGTTACTCAGCTTCGTTAGCTTTTGTCCTGTTCATAATCATTTTTGTCGCAACAATTATTCAACTAAGGATTCAGAAAAATATCGCAATCGAATGAAGTTAAAAAAAATCATATTGTACTTATTTCTGATCATTACAGGATTGATAACCATTGCACCGTTTATCTGGATGCTCTCGGCATCTTTTATGGCAGATGGTCATGCTAATGTCTATCCTCCGCGTTTCTTTCCTGATGAAATAACTTTAATGCAGTATGAAAATTTATTTTCAAGATTGAACGTAGCAAGAAATCTTTTTAACAGTCTTTTCTTATCCGTAATTGTTACGTTGATTTCCTTAATTCTTAATTCGATGGCAGGATTCGCTTTTGCGAAATATCATTTTAAAGGGAAGGATAAATTATTCAGCCTGTTGTTAAGCTCAATGATTATACCTTCGCAGGTAACAATGCTTCCTTTGTTCCTTATGTTGAAATACCTGGGATTCATAAATACTTATATGGCAATTGTAATTCCGGGTCTTGCAAACATATTCGGAATCTTTTTGATAAGACAATATGCGGTTTCAATTCCAGATAGTTTACTTGAAGCTGCAAGGATGGACGGTGCAACTGATTTCCAGATTTACAGAGTAGTAGTGCTTCCATTAATAAAGCCGATACTTGTTACACTTGCCCTTTTTACTTTTATGGGAACATGGAATGATTTCCTTTGGCCTTTAATAGCTTTAACGGATAACTCAATGTACACGTTGCCGGTTGCTCTTGCAAACTTAATGGGGGAACATACTAAAGATCCTGAGTTAATGATGGCCGGCTCCGTTGTTACAATTATACCAATCCTGTTGGTTTTTTTAGCGCTTCAGAAATCCTATATAAAAGGAATAATGATGGGAAGTGTGAAAGGATAAAAATAGAACAATGAAATAATCTAATAAATAAAAAGAAGGAGGAACTAAATGAAACGGTTTATATTACTTGGACTTTTAGTATTAACCATTTGTGCAAATGCACAATATAAAACGCGTGAAGATGTTGTCTGGGCACGCTCAACTGCAGGCGAACAAATTACACTCGATGGTGTTCTGAATGAATCTGCCTGGTCAAAGGCTGAATCGGTAGAAGTTATTTACGGAGTTCAGGGAACATTGCCTTCAAGCGGCTATCGTTCGGAATTTCAACCCGAAGCAAATACAGATTCAACAAGAGCTACAGTTAAATATCTTATTGACGGAAACCAGCTTTATCTTGGTTTTATAATTCCTGATAGCTCGGTCGGTGGAACAAAAGACTGGGCAAGATGGGATGCAATATTAATGTCTGTTAAAGATAAAGGTTCTTCAACTCGCCCTGCTCCTGCGTCAGAATATTTTTATACATGGTGGCTTGCAGGTGGTAAGGATACTTTAACTCCTTGGATTGGAAGACCTCCAAGATTTATTGGAAAGTGGGGTGATTGGGATTTTGTTGGCAGAACTGCTGAACAAATTGCTGCATGGGATGCCGTTACAGTAGTTGATGGTATTTCAAATGATAACCTGCCGGATAAAAGCTGGACGGTTGAAATGAGAATTGATATTAGTGCCCAAGGTTACGATGCAACAAAAACTGAAGGTGAAGTAATTGCGCTTAATTACAGCATCTGGGATGGTGATAACATTTTCAGTGGTGATGCAAGTAAAATATCCGCTTCACGCACCTGGTGGCAGGCTCCTTGGGGTAATGCACACGGACCAAACTTCGGAAGAGTCATGACCCGTCCCGATGTTACAATTAATTCCGGCGATTTACCTGTAGTTGAGCCGGATGTGATTATTCCTAATGGTACCGGATGGCCTGAACCGGTAGTTGATGGAGATCTGAATGAATCTCAATGGAACGGAGCCTATTCATTTAATATTGCCTGGGATGATTCGGTATTGCGCGCTTCTTATCCCGGTGTTGGCCCGCTTGCAAGCGGACAATGGCAGCCTGAATTAGTTACCGGCTCAAAACCTCCCGTGCTTGATCCTTCTTATGCAACAATTAAAATGTTCTTCCAGGATCAATTTCTTTACATTGGCGCAGACGTAAATGATATGCTTATCCAGGGCTCTGAAACTTATGATGCTGTTGACGGTTTAGGAGTGCTTCTTGCTAACCGCAGTGATATAAATGTTGATGAACATTATCCTAATTATAAACTGTTACGAATGAATTTCAGCATTGATGGCTCACTTCAGGCGTATGATGCTTTAACTGCTTTAATTGATTCCGGTGCAAATATTGCCACCAGGTTAAAAGGTGCTTCAACTATAAATAATAATACTGATATTGATGAAGGTTACTATCTTGAAATGAAACTTGATCTTACAAAGTTCGGGTATCCTGCAGACCTCGGTGATAAAGTATTATTTGCCGGAATGGATTTATACGATGGCGATTCATTTGATGATGCAGCCAAGAATTATGGTACAAGAACATGGTGGTTCAGAGAACATGCCGGCGGACCAGCTGCCGCATGGATGGCTTTAGATCCTGATAAACTGACAGGTGTTGAAAACAAACAGGCTAATTTAATTCCGAGTACAATTGAACTAAAAGGCAATTATCCAAATCCGTTTAATCCATCTACAAAAATCAGTTATTCAATTCCTCAGGCTGGAAATGTCACACTTGTTATTTTTAACAGCCTTGGTCAGCAAATAACTAAAGTTGCAATTGGTAATAAAACAGCCGGTGGATATGAATATAGTTTTAGTGCAAACAATCTTTCTTCAGGAGTTTATTTCTACCAGGTAGTTTTGAAAAGTGTTGACGGAACCTCCTATGAAAGTAAAGTTGGTAAAATGATTTTGATGAAGTAAAAAAACCTTCAAGGTTTGCATGCGGTTTTCACGCTGTAACCCTTGAAGGTTCTACATAGCGACTACGAATCAGTACCTTCAAGGTTTCTCATGTTAACCGCGTGAGAACCTTGAAGGGTAAGACAGAAGGTTCTACATAGCGAGTAAGAGAGTACCTTCAAGGTTTCTCATATTAACCACATGAGAATCTTGAAGGATAAATAACAGTAGAGGTAGTATGAAAAATATATTTTACTTTAAAATACTTGTCCTAATGTTGTTGATGTTCGTGTTAGCCGGGCGGGCTTTTTCTCAGACTTCCGGTAAATTATCGGGCAGAGTGACGGATAACTCCGGTGAAGCGCTGATTGGTGCAAGCATAATTGTGGAAGGCACTAAGCAGGGTGCAGTTACGGATATTGAAGGATATTATTCAGTTTTAAACCTTCGTGCCGGTACTTACAGTATTTCAGTGCGGTCTGTCGGTTATCAGACAAAAGTTGTTCAGGATATAAAAATAAACGCTGACCAGACGACTAAAATTGATATTGTCCTTTCAACTGAAGCAATTATAGGTGAACAGGTTACAATTGTTGCCCAGCGTCCTATTGTTGAATTTAACCAGACGAGTTCAGTTTCAACTGTTAGCAAAGAAGAATTGGAAAAACTTCCCGTACAGGGACTGAATGAAATCGTTAACCTTCAGGCGGGGGTTGTGGATGGACACTTCAGGGGTGGCAGAATTGGAGAAGTTCAATACCAGGTTGATGGAGTAACTGTAAATAATCCTTATAACAATGCATCAACTTTGCAGCTTGATCGTTCCGTTCTGCAGGAAGTGCAGGTAATCAGCGGTACATTCGATGCTAAGTATGGTCAGGCAATGTCCGGTGTAGTAAATGCAGTATTAAAAACCGGCTCAGATAAATTTGAATGGAGCGGTGAATTTTTTGGAGGAGATTATTTTACAACAGATTCAAAACGTTACCCGGACAATAAAGATTTTAATCCTTTAACAGTACAGAATTATCAGCTTACCCTAAGTGGTCCAACATATATTCCGCAAACAACTTTTTTCATTAGCGGAAGACGATACCACAATAACGGCTACCTGTTTGGTTACAGAAGATTTAATCCAACTGACTCCAGTGATTTTGAGAAAAAAAATTATAATCCAACCGGCGACAATCAAAGAATAGCTATGCTTACAAACAATGAATGGAGCGGTCAGTTTAAAATTACAAACCAGTCATTGGAAAATGTTCAGGTTAGTTACCAGGCGAGCTACCAGAATATTAAAAGAACATCGTACGACCATAGTTACAGGTTAAATCCTGATGGAATAAGGACGAACTATACAACATCAATTACTCACGGTTTACAGTTTACACATACTTTATCCAATAAGATGTTTTACAAACTTGACGCCCGCCAGAATTATTTTGATTACAAAGATTATAAATATGAAAGCATTTATGATCCGCGCTACCTTGAAGCAGGCGCACCGCAGGGTGACGCTAATTATGAAGACGGGGCAATTATTCAGGGTGTTGACTTAACAAGATTTAAACAACAGACAAATGCAATTATTGTTAAAGGAGATTACACCTGGCAGGTGGACAGATCAAATATGATTGAAACCGGTTTGGAATATCAATATGCAAAAATGATTTTTGGACCACCCGGATTTCTTGTCTCTACTTTTGTTAATGACCAGCAGATTCTTCAACCAAGAGAATCAATTCCTAAAACTCCGGGAGTTCAGACATATTTTCCAAAACAACTTGCAGTGTATGTGCAGGACAGACTTGAATGGGGTGATCTTGTTGTTCGTGCCGGTCTTCGTTTTGAATACTTTGATGCCAATGCAAAAGTGCCAAGCGATTATCAGAATCCTGCTAATTCAATAGCAGGCGCACCAACATCTACTCTTGTAGATACAAAAGTAAAACATGCTCTTGCTCCAAGATTGGGATTCAGTTTTCCTTTAACAAGTGCAGCATCAATTTATTTTTCTTATGGACATTTTTATCAGATGCCGGGACTTGGTTTGTTGTATGATAATGCCGATTACTCAATTCTAAATGAATTACAAGCCGGCGGAATTAGTTATGGTGTAATGGGCAATCCCGATTTGAAACCGGAACAAACAGTTCAATATGAGTGCGGATTGAAACAAGCTTTAACAAATTATCTTGGTTTGGAATTATCATTCTTCTATAAAGATATCCGTGATTTGCTTGGTGTTAATTTCCAGAGCACTTATACAGCGGCAGAATATGCAAGGTTTACCAATATCGATTTCGGAAGTGCGTACGGATTTACAGTTTCATTATCTCAGCGCGCATTTGGTCCGTTAAGCACTTCTTTGGATTATACATTGCAATTTGCACAGGGAAATTCAAGCGACCCGCAGGAGACTGCAAACAGGGCTTCTGCAGGAAAAGATTCTCGTCCGCGAGATATTCCGTTTGGATGGGATCAACGACATACGCTAAATGCTACCGCAATTCTTTTTGAACCTGATGACTATTCAATAAGTGCGATTGTTAAATTCGGAAGCGGGCAGCCGTATACGCCGGAAATAGGTTTAGGATTCGGTGCCGATCTTGAAACAAACTCCGGAAGGAAAGAAAGTTTTGTTCTTGTTGACCTCCGCGCAGAAAAATTCTTCTCATTAGGTTTTGTGGATTTAAGTGTGTTTGCACGTGTGTTCAATTTATTAAATACGCATTACGTAAACGGATTTGTATTCAGCACTACCGGAAGCCCGGATTATTCCGTCAACCCGGTTTCAGACAGAGTTGCATTGCGCAATCCTTCGCGCTTTCATGAACCACGAAGAATAGAAATCGGAATTTCCTTTAGGAGTAAATGATATGAGAAAAATATTTAATAATATATTCAGCTTCCATCCGGGAAATAGAATTTATTTCAGTTGGGAAGAACAATCTATGGGAAATAATTTAACCGCTAAAGCAAAAAGACTCAAAGCAGGTTTATTGATTTTTACTTTTATAGCTTTTCTGATTTCAACTACTGATTTATTTGCCCAGACACCGTTGCCAGTAGTTTCTAAGGAATTACGCGGCAGGGTAGACGCTGAACGTGTCGGTACGCATGACGCAAACAAAATAAGAACAGTGTTTTATAATTACGGCATGGTTGGAGACTACCCTGCAGACCCGATAAATGTTGATCTTAGTGTCTTTCATTCTGTTGAAGTACCCAAAGGTTCCGGCGAGAATTACAGTGACGGAACAACACCTTTCGTTCTTGCAAAAGTGAAACAGAGAAACAACAGAGATGCGATCATAATGGAAACGGGTTACCGTGAAAGACAGGGTACAAGTCCATTGGGAAACAGAGTTATGCGTTTTGAACCGCGACCCGGATATTTCCAGCCTGACCCGGCTATTAACCAGGGTCGGTCAGTTGCTATGAGTAATGATGCCAGAACATGGCCTAATGAATGGATTGATAAACTTAATGACCCTGATGATCCCGGTTGGTCCGGTTACTGGAATGGTTACTTTGGTAAAGCACCCGGTGCCGACCAGGAAAGTTTTATTGTTTATGATGATGACTTTTACGATGCATGGAATTATTATCCGGATACAAGAGATGAAACAAGAAGAGGTCTGGGGCTTAGAGTTGAGCAACGCGGTTTTCAGTGGAGTAATCCACAAGCCGGTAATGTTATATTTTTCCACTATGACATTTCAAATGAAAGCACAACTGAATATAACGACAATATTCTTTTTGGATTATACATGGATAGCGGCGTGGGAGGTTCTTCTATTGGTCAGGACGGTGTCGCCGAATCCGATGATGACAATGCCTATTTTGATAAATCAATTGGTCTTAATCTCGTTTATACATGGGATAAATATGGACATGGTGTTAAAGGTACAACAGGTTATCTTGGTTACTCTTACCTTGAAACTCCTGGCAATCAGTTTGATTTAAAAGATAATGATGATGATGGAATAACCGATGAAAAACGTGATGGCGGCTCAGGAGAAAAGATCGTTGGGCAGGATCAGATCAGGGCTTACGTAAATGCAAATTATAATCTTGTAAAATTTGAATCATACATTGGTCCGCTTGAACAGCGTCCCGCATTTGTAAGAGGTGAATGGTTCACAGGTGATGAGGACATGGACTGGATAGCTGAATTTCATGATACAGGCGCCGATGGAATTTTTGAGACAAATGATACAGGAGAAAAGGATGGAATTCCAACTGAAGGCGAACCTTACTTTGATAAAACTGATATAGATGAGTCTGACCAGATTGGCCTGACAGGATTCAAGATGAACCGTATTAAAGCAGGTATTGGTGCTCCTACAACTCAGGTTGATAACATAGTTTTCTTTGATGATGGAAAAGAATGGCCTAAAAGATTATACAACATTTTCACCAATCCTGACAGCTCTTTTGATATTCCACTTGTTCAGAATTATAACATCGGATTTCTGTTTGCCTCCGGTACATTTAAATTACAGATTGGCAAGCGCGAAAGATTTAGTCTTGCACTTGGCTTTGGCAAAGATCTCCGTGAACTTAGGAGTACAATAAAAGTTGTCCAGCAAATCTATAAAGCGAATTACCAATTTGCGGTTCCACCTCCTTTGCCAACACTTAACGCATTTGCCGGAGATGGATATATCAGGTTAAACTGGGACGATGCTGCGGAAAGGGCTTATGATCCTATAACAAATCAAAATGATTTTGAAGGATACAGAATTTACAGAAGTACGGATCCTGTTTTTCTTGATGCGCAGGAAGTAGATTTTAGTGATGGGACAGCTTCAATTGTAAACGGCAAACCAATAGCTCAATTCGATCTTGTGAATAATATCCTTGGATATACAAAAACTGCTGTTGAGGGTAACGCATATTTCTTAGGTGAAGACAAAGGTTTAACTCATACTTATAAAGATACAACAGTAGTAAACGGTCAGCTTTATTATTATGCGGTTTGCGCATATGACAGAGGTGTGGATTCAATTGAAATTTATCCTTCTGAAAATGCAATTACTGTAAGCCAGACTTTACGCGGTGGTACAATCTTACCTTCAAACGTTGTTGCTGTTTATCCCGGCAGACAGGTGCTTGGCTATGAGCCTGCGGAAGCGAATAATGTTGAACACTTTGAAGGTGCCGGTTATGGAAATGTAAGCGTGCAGGTTTTAAATTCTGAACTTGTTCCAGATAATCATCAGTTCATTATTGATTTTGTTAATCCGACCGACAGTGTTCATGCACAAGCTTACCGCCTGATTGACGAGACATTAAGTGATACAATTTTTATTTACGGTTCTGATTTTAATGGTGCAGGAATAGGTCCTGTAGGTAACGGTTTACTTCCTGTTGTTTCAACTCCTTCAACAGTTCAGATAGATACAGCAAATACTGGCTTTACTTCTTCAAGTAATACTAATATTAATTTCTCTGTAAGATATGCAAGCACAACATTACCGGTTGGATTAAGACGCCCCGGTTACCCGGATAATCTTGAAATAATTTTTAGTGATCAGTTTCTTGATACAACTCTTGCAGCAATAGGTCTTCCTAAAAAACCGGCAAAGATAAAAGTAATTGCACATGGTGAAGAAGGAGACAGGCAGTTGGATTACCGTTTGTACGATCCTGATAATAATGCTACTCTAAGTAAATCAGGTGAATATATTGAAGTGGTAACATATAGTAATGCTAATCCTACTGTTGCAAAAACAACCTGGGTAATTACCGTTGATACTACGGGTCAATATTTGGTTGGACCGATTATACCGCCAACCACCGGTGATAATTTTAATCTGGAACTAAAGATTCCTTTCGATAGCGGAGATCGATTCAGATTTACTACAAAAGGTCAGGTTGTAAATTCTGCTAAAGTTAAATCTGATGCTGATGATAAACCTTATGTTGTACCAAATCCTTACGTTGGCGCAGCAAGCTTTGAACCGCAAAGATTTGCAGTATCGGGAAGAGGTGAACGCAGAATGGAATTCAGAAATCTTCCGCGAAAATGTTCAATAAGAATTTTTACAATTAATGGTGAATTGGTTAAAGAGTTGAATCACGACGGAAATATTAATAAGGGTTATCTTTCCTGGGATCTAAGAACAAAAGATAATCTTGAAGTCGCTCCCGGTTTGTACATTTTCCATGTAGAGTCAAGCGAGATTGATTCCTACATCGGCAAATTTGCTATTATTAAATAGAGGGAAGGAGAAGAGAATGGAAACAAATAAAAAAACATTTGGCGATAATTTCTTCATCTTTCATCC